>JAMORZ010000106.1 GCA_027063295.1 Sulfurimonas sp. | reverse complement strand
TGTGAAGGTGGATTTACCAACAAGTATGATCATCTTAGATGATGTAGAAAATGCACCAGAGTACACATTGCCAAAATTAGCAATCCACACAATGGATAGTTTGGTAAAAGCATTGTTTTATGATAAAAAGATCTTAAAGGAGCAGTTTTATCTTTATGAGCCACAAAACAGTTTACTTCTAAAAGTTGCTTTTAAGAAGAATGCTAAAAAAACGATCACTATTGCAGGAAAAAAAGTGAAAGCTGATGTATATACGATGTATATGAGTGGTAAAAATAAAAAACTTGTTAATATTTATGTAAAAAATGTTCCATTAAAGATAGAAGCATACAGTAAAAAATGGGATTTTGAACTTATTGGACTTGGGAAGAGACATAGAGTTGAAATCCATAAAGATGATGTGATTATCAAACTTCTTAAAAACAAGATCAAGCAACAATTTTCTAGCTACAAGATGAGTCCAATTCATATAAAACTTGATAACTTTGAATATAGAGTGAGATATACAATTGATGATGAAATCAATAAAAAACATCTTAAAAACTATATCAATGAGTATGCAAGAAACTATAGTAAGTATGCGCAAGTAGCACCAAATGATCTCAATGGACAAGATACGGATGATTATTTTGTTTACAGAGTGAAGTTTAAAGATGTTATCAAGTATATTGAAAAAGATAAAGAGGTGGATGTAGTTGATAATAAGTACTACTGGAAAAGTGTGAAAAAATATATCCTCAAAAGAAAGCTTCAAGAGTTTGTAAGCAAAAAAACAGGGTGCAAACATATCTCTGATCCAAAGAAGGATCTTAAGTTTCTTTGTAAGAACAATGAAGAGGTTGAATATGATGTTGAAGATATGATGGCAGAGTATATCAAAGAGAACAAGCCAAAGTATGACTATAAAAGTGTAGATGTTGAAGATGGAAGCACTAGAGGGGAGTACAATATTGAGACAAGAGAGAAGAAAGAGTTAAGTAGTGCTACTTTAGCAAGAACTGCTAAAAAACTTTTCCGTAAAAAGTATGATGATGTAAAACTCAACCAGTTTAAACTGTTTCAAAATGAAGATAAAGACTACATCATTATGGTTTCTAAAAATGCAGTGGGTTATGTAGCATGCATGGATAAGTTTAAAAGCATCTACAAAAAAGGGAGTGCTGTAAGCTATAAAGATGGAAAATGTGAGATTAAACAAGATTACAACTACCCATCAGCAAAAGCTCAAAAATTATTTGACAACTATCTTGATAGTAACTACCCAGATCTCAAGTTTATGGATGTTGATGTTATGTCAGATAGAGGAATGGTGACATTTCAATACTTAGATTTAAAAGAGTTAGATAATGATTAAGAAGATTGTATTTTTATGTTTGTTTTCTTTGTCTTTGATAGCAGACAGCATAGGGTATGCTGCTGCAGAGACACCAGATTTTGGAAGTAGTGTATATGTCAATGACGATACATTAGAGCTGTTTGATGAGATTGTAGAGTTAGCTTATGATGTGTGTGGTGATGCAGGTATTACTGTTATTGTTAAGTTGCGTTTAACAGCTGATGTGATCAACTTTAAAGATACAAAGGTCACATACAAAGGTAGAGACTATATTTTAAAACCTCATGAGATCAATGCTGGTGCGATTGAGTATTTTTACAATACTTATAACCAAGAGGGGCGTCAGTTTTTAAACAAAGTAGCAAGAAAAAATAAACTCGATGCACTTTTTTATGCAAAGTTTAAAAAATCTTCTTTGAAAAAAGCGATCAAAAGAAAAGAGAAACAATCTACATTGATCTTCATCGCTCAGCTTTACCTACCTCAAAGTGGTGCAACACAACTTGAGAGGGTAAAGATAGAGGTAGAAGATCTTGCAACAGAGCCGATGTATGATCTTGATGTTATGAAAGCATCTATCACAAAGAGTTACCTCAAGATGTATGAAAAAGCACTCAAACTCGTGCAGATGACAGGTGGTACTTCGACATCATCTGCAACTCTTCCAGAGGAGGAAGAGCAACCAGAAGTAGAATACACAACAGATGAAGATACTGGTGTCTCAATACCTACATCTAAAGCATCTCAAGCTCCTGTATATGATGAGAACTGGTAATGATGATACTGCAAAGAATCTTTTTTATTTTACTTCTTGGATACAGTGCATTATTTGCAAAAAATATTGAGGTTGTTCCTCCAAGTATCAGTTTTAAGAGTTCTCTTGAAGCTGATATTATTGAAGATATCTATATGACTATCCATAATGGTATAGGGACATATAATGCTCAACAGGATAACCCATCAAAACTTTTACATGTAAAAGAGACATTTTTACCTACGAAGAAATACAAAACTCAGTTGAGAAACTATTATCGAAAATCTTCATTACGTGATAAGATGCTTTATATGCAAAAACATCACTTGAGTTATCTTCTAGAGTATAGAATTAAGCATAGTGATATCCGTAGAATCAGAGGAACAAAGAACATCTATAAAGTAAGAATGCAGTTATATGTTTTTACAAAAGATGGTAAATATAAAAGATTTAAAACAAAACTCTATTTTGATACAAAGATCTATGCTTTAACAGATAAGAGTTATAATCGTATTACAAAACTTGTCCTTCAAGCTTTAAGGTAGCGATAGCACGATGAATGATCTCTCGATTACACTGAGGTTTATCAAAAATATCTCTCTAAATCCCTTGCAGTATATCTCTTGGGCTCTTTTAGTGTTATCTATGATAGTGCTTCTCTCTTTTAATGAGATGGTCTCGTCGTATGAAAGTTATTTTATTGAGAAACTTCGTAGTGTATATCCCAATGTTTTTTTATACACTTCAAATAAAAAACTTGAACCTCTTGAGGAGAATGTTACTCATGAAAAAGAGATTTTTGAGATTATTTGGAGTAAGTTTGAATACTCTTACGATAAAGTGCAAGGACAAACAACAGCAAATATCAGCTTAAGAAGCTTTTCTAAAGAGCATATTCCCCCTGTTTTGCAACAGTATGAAACCGAGATAGCAAATGAAGAAAATACTATCTATATAAACCGAGAGTTCTATACAAAATTGGTGCTACATTCAGATTATAAAGATGGTCTTTATCTCAAAAGCTACAAAGACAACAGTTACCATTTTTTTCATATCAAACCTTTTGATATGCATGATGAGACAGAGTGGATTTTGATCCCAAATTATCTGGCACATGAGCTTTTTTACAACTCTATGTTTGGTTATAGTGTTGTTTACTCAGATAAACTCTCAGAAGAGGAGTTGTATGAACTCTATTCTAGCAAATACAAGTATGTATTTTTATGGAGAGATAAAGTACCACTTTTCAGTAGAGCTTCTATCGCCATCTTAGAAAATGCATTTCAAGTTGTGTTATTTACAACAACTATCTTGATTATAACAACTATCTTTGTGATGCTCAAAAGTATTATCGATGAGTATATACTTTTTACAACTCTAGCGATGAGATATGGGGTCAACCTTTGGCGTTTGGGTATGGTGTTTATATCGTTTTTATTTTTATATATATCCTCTATCTTAGGGTTAAGTTATAGTGTTGCATACTATATCAAAAGTATCGTTGCAAAAGTAGTACAAGGACTTCCTTTAGAGATGTTGACCTCTTTAAATGCTCTAATCATTTTTGCATTTGTATCAAGTGTCGTTATTGTGGTAGGGCTTTTTAAGTATGTAGAAAAATCTATGAGAAAAAGGGTGTTTACATAGCTATGAATTTCAAAATACTTTTTTCTTTTTTAAAAACATATAAGATTAACTTTATACTTTTAACACTTTCTTTATCGGTGAGCTTTTTTCTAATTGTTTATCTGCTTAATATGTTTAAGTATAAAGACTACTATATGGAGTATAAGTTTGGTATTGTTCCACAAGAGATCGTTTTAAGCCCAAAAGGTGAGCCTCTTGAAGTTGCACCCGAAGTACTTCAGGGAAACTATAAATGTATAGAGAAAATAACTTTTAGAGATAGTGCAAACGATCTCTCATACATCGTAAAGGATGTTTTTGTTTTTGGGTTTGATTTTTCAAAAGAGCTTAAAATCACCATCAAAAATGGACAAGATCAAAAAGATCTCAAAGTGCTCAAGATCTACTCAACTAATAAAACAAAATGGAAAATAAAAACGCAACCTCTTGGAGATCTTAAAGGGGATAAAAAAGATTTACAGATCACATTTGCTGGACATACAAGTGCTATTAGTCTAAAAAGAGATCGTTCCCGTTATGCAATATTTGAGTTTAGTCCACAAAAACACAATAGTGAAGAGTTTTATAATATCCTCATAGAGATAGTAAAATACTATATGCATACATTTCATCTGAGTCGCCAAAGCACTTTAGATATGGATACTAACAATAAACAAGATATTTATACTACAAGATACAAAAAAACTCTTGAGAATTATTTTTCCCTTATGTTTGGATCTCGTGTTGCCAAGTCACTTAGCAGTGTTTATCTCTCAAACCAGATCAGCAACTTTAAACATGTGAGCCAACATTATAGTATTGGTGTAGATAACACACAGATAAAAATGATTATTCGTGATGTGGTTAATTTTCCTATCGATAAAAACTCTAAACATATAGAGCTCTCAAATATCCTTTTTGTCAATATGGATACACTTAAAAAGTTTCCTCAAGCACAAGAGGAGGGTAAGTTTGCATTCTTATATGATAATCATGTTCAAAAACATCATTCGACAAATATTTATATCACAAAACAAGAGCTACTTTTAAATCTTATGGGTAATGATCTTGTTGAGAAATTATTACTCTCAAGCATAGGGATGATAACACTATTTATCTTTGTTATTTTAGTTATAGCACTTATCCGTTTTTATAATCTTTTTGCTAAAGATATCTATCTTATGAAGATATACTCTTCAAAAAATCTTATTTTTACACAGATAGTATTTTTGATGGCAATTGTTGCTACATTTTTTGCATACTTTGCACTTGCAAGAAGTTTTCAGGTAGTCAATGAGATATTTGTACAATATTATCAAACGATAATATACTTTGATATCTCTTATCTTTGGGGAGTATTTTTCAGTTTTCTTGTACTTGTTGTTCTTATACTCCTTTTTGAGCATATCTTATGGAGGCGATTATGGGTATCAATCAAGTAACATTAACACTAGAGGGATTTAACCTCGAAAAAGAGGGTGGAACACTTTTCCAAAAAGATATCAACCTTCATGTAACACAGGGTGAAAATATCTTAATCTATGGACCTTCTGGCACAGGAAAGACAACTATTTATGAAGCACTTTCATACTTAACACCACCTACACAAGGTAAAGTTTTTTGGGATAAAAATGAGATAACATCTGTGCATGAGGCAAACAGCCTTCGTCATAAGTATATAAGTTTGATTTTTTCAAATTTCAATTTTATATCTCACCTGAGTGTTGAAGACAACATTATTTTACCAGCGGCTGCATCTAATCAGCCGAATATCAAAGAGAGACTTGGACGCCTTATGGAAACGTTTGAGTTTGAAGATGGATCAAATAAAAAAGAAAATATGCTCTCATTGAGAAACCTTATGTATGAAAAAGGCTCTAATAAGAAAAGAAACATTCATGAGCTTTCAAACGGACAAAAAGAGATTGTCTCTATGGCACGAGCATTGATGCTAGATACCCCTTTTATCTTGGCAGATGAGATGCTACGTTCCTTTCCAGATAAAACAAAAGAGGTACTATGGGAGAGATTTTATGATTTTACACTCTCTGATGAGAAGCCAAAAGGGTTGATTTTTATCACACACTGGGAACCGATGCTCTCTTTGATGCCAGAACCAAAAATCTTAGAGATAGAAAACCAAATCTTAACAACAAAGGAGTTATAAGATGAGATATATACTATTGCTCTGTTTTGCAATGCTTACTTTTGCTCAAAACATCACGGTTATAGCGATACCTGATAGAACAAATCTTTTAAGTGTTGAAACTATGGATAGTCTTAAAATGGAGCTTCAAAAAGAGTTGTCGTACTTCAAAGAGGATATTCAGATCAAGATACTACCAAATATTTCGGCTGACTTTAAAAGAAACTATGCTCAAAAGGGTTTTGAGTACCTCAAAGGGGTTGCTTTGGACAACCAAAGTGAAGCACTTATCCTTTTAGAGTACAAAAAGGGTGCACGCTCTATCTTAGTACGTTTATTTATCGCTGATGGGACAAATACTTCAAAAAATAGTAGTGTAAGATATAACAAACAACTTGAGAAATATCTCTCAGAGATGCTCTCAGACAAAATATTAAAGCTTTTTATGGAAACAGGAACGATCAATGAAAACAATAGATATCTATAAGACTCTCCTTGTTAGTGTTGTCATGTTTATTATGGCAGGGTGTGCTGGATCACAATCAAATGTAAATCCAAAAACAGGAAAAGCATATACAGAAAAAGAGTACAAGATTATTCTTGATAGAAAAAACTATGAAAACTCTATTCACCCTATAGCTAAGATCGCACTAAATCAAAACTCAAAAGTTATTGGAACTATGCTTATTGAACCTGGCAATGATATCCTCTATACGATCTCGATGCCTTCAGTAAAATATGTTCACGAGGTTAAGTTAAGTGAAAATCTTCATCTTAATATAGATAGAGTACTTGTTGATCATTCAGATTATTTTTGGGATTCTGTACGTAGAGAGTTGTTGATAAAGTTTAATGTTCCCCATATCTATCTTCTTCATGGTGAAGTGAAATTTAAACTCAATATTATCATAGAAGATGATAAAAAAAGAGTATCAAATATGCAAAGATATTTTGTTTTTTGGCACAAACCTATGAAAGAGAATGATGAATCATATATGAGTTTTGAGTATCTAAACAACTATGATAACATCCAAGATGTCGATAGATTTATGAGAAAAGAGATAAATCAAGAGAAGCAAAGGCTAGATACAAACAGGATCTCGCCTACATACAATTCAAAAGTAAAAGGGCTTAGATGAAAAGTTTATTCCTCATATCTTTTGTTTTTTTTAGTGCATACGCACTCGATGTAAAACTTAACACACAAGATGTTCAAAATGTCTATAACAAACTTGTCTCTCCTGTTATTGTCAAAAAACTCTTTAAAGAGAAAAAGCCAAAAGATCAGGTTGAACAGGCATACAAAGAGGAGTTGAGTAAGTCTGAAACACTCTCAACAACGATCAGTCAAGATAAACAAGCAAAGCATAAAAAGTTAGAAGATCAACTCAAAATGCTCAAGGATTTAGAGTATATTCTCACACTTCCAATAGAAGAAGTAACACAACAAAACCTTCGTCCTGTTGTTGCAAAGTCTGTTTTGGCACAGTATAGCAACATCAGTATTCCACTTGACTTTGTGTATATCTTGAAGTTTCGTGATGATGAAGATGAAGCACTCGATGCTATGATGAACAAACTTACAGATACTATCTTAAAAAAATATGGTCTCTCAAATACAAAGTATATTCAAAAGTTAAGCGATGCTCATATCATCTCAGAAGAGATAGAGATCAGTATGTATGGAACGATTGAGAAAAACCACAACAATAGTTTTGCAAACAAACGCCTTTTTACAAAAGATTATGTAGAGATGTCTGGTGTGAGTGCTGTAAAATTTTACCCTTTTAAACTTCACGAGAAGTACTATAGTCAAAAAAGCGAAGCAGTTTCCCAAACTAACAATATTGTTTCGATAGATTTTTTAAATCTTGGTATTGAAAATGAACTAAAAGAGTTTATACAAACTCTCCCTTCCGATGCACAAGAGAAGATTTTGAAAAAGTCGGGTGAAAATCTTATCAACTACCGTTTAGCAACTGAGTTGTATGCAAAAGCAAGAGAGAAGTCGGGACAAGATATCCAATACTATGTAACAAATGCAACAAAACTGTTTGAAAACTACCCTCAAAGTAAAAATCTCAAAGAGATTCAACAAAAGATCAAAGCAAAGATGAAAGAACAAGAGGAGATAAATAATATAAAAACGATTATCTACCTAAGAGAGTTGCCAAACATCAAGTATGAGTATGCTGTTGATGTTATCCTCAAAGAGATTGTAAAAGAGTTAGAAAGAGCAAGTAAGATCTATGCTGTATCATCAAACGAAAAGCTTACATCATCTGAGTATAAACATACACAGGTGAACATACAAACAAGACCACTTTATGAAAATGCTACATTAGAGCTTTACTACGATAAAGATACACTTGGAGTGTTAGTGCGTTTTCAAGTCTCTTTTGATGAAGATGTACTCTATAAGAACTTTGTAAAAGGTGTCAACAAAGATAAACTTCTAAAGATGAAATTTATCAAGATAAATGTAAAAGGGAATAGAAAACCTCTTTATATAGCTGAAAAAGAGATCACACAGGGAATGTTTTTTAAGTTTATGCGTCGTAATTCGATCGTAGAGCATTGCCCTATGGTCAAAGGGAAAAACTATCCTGTTACATGTATTACAACAGAGTCGATAAAAAAGTTTATAGAAAAACTCAACAAAAAAAGTGCTAAGTTTAAGTATAGACTACCAAAATGTCATGAGTGGAGCTACATAGCAACTCTTGATAGCAAGCAAAAGTATTGTTGGGGAAATACAGATGAGTATATGAAGTATGAAAATATCCCACAAAGTAAGTACGATTTTGAGGTGATGAAAGTTGCGTCACTACAAGCAAATCCTGTAGGACTTTATGATATGTGTGGAAATGTTAGAGAGTTGTGTCGCTACAACAACAGAACAAGAAGTATAGGCTCAACACACTACTCACTAGAGCCAATCATTACAAAATACAGACTTGGGCCATCAACAGGTTTCCGTCTTGTTAAGGAGTTAAGATGAGAAAACTACTTTTCTTAGTTGCAATGCTAACAGCACTTATGGCACAGCCATCATGGATCGATGATCCAACGCAAAACCATACAATAATGGGAGTTGTTGGTATCTGTGCTAAAAACTACCCAGATGAGATCAAGTATAGAGCAGCATTGATGCAGGCAAAAGCTGAGCTCTCTCATGCTACGAATCTTACTATCAAAACACAAACACAAACAAGTCATAAAGGTATGGAGTCACACACATCAACTAAAACACAAATAGCAAGCCAAAATACCTTCAAAGTATATGTAAAAGATCGCTATACTGATACTCATGGTGTTTTATATCTTTGGGTTGTAAAAGAGTAAATAAAAAGTAAACCTGTATTTATATTAATACAAGTATACTAATGTTAAAATTTATGCAATAATAAAAAAGGATAGGAAATGAAAAAGATAGTACTTCTTGCGGCAGCTGCAGGATTGTCAACGGTAGTTATGGCAGATGCACTTGGTACTGCTCCAGGAACAAAAGCAAGAGCGATGGGTGGAGCATTTACTGCGATCGCTAACAACACTTCAGCACTCTATTTTAACCCAGCAGGTCTCATTGCATGGGAAAAGGGTGTTAAGCCATATGGAACTTTTACAGCAGAGATTGGTTCAGCAGTTAAATTGGATGTTGAAGCTGGAAGAGCTGATATGCCAGCATCTTATGATGATTTTATTGATAGTTACACAAACTATTTTTGGGGATTTTCATCATTTGGTAAAGA
>JAMORZ010000105.1 GCA_027063295.1 Sulfurimonas sp. | reverse complement strand
AGAACTCTCTACGTTGTGTTTGAACTTCTTGAGTTGGCATATAAGCAATATTTTTCATACCAATTTGAGCATCACTTTGCATCGCTTCTAAAAGATAACTTGCCTCTTCATAGTTACTCTCAATCTGTGCTTTACAAGTAGATGCAATACTACAGGTATCACAATGTCCCATATCAAAAATAAGCTCTTTTTTTAAAACTGCTAATGAGATAATATGCTCAACACTTAATACTGCAATACATGGAAGATTTTTTCTGCATGAAAGCAGAGTATCTTCCTCTTGCACAAAGTCAAAAAAGAAATCTGTTGTGTCAAAATCATCTAATGAGAGGGCTTCATTTGGACATACTCCATCACAAGCACCACATCCAACACACTCAGAAAAGTTTATAGCAGGTAAAGGGGTATTTCCTTTACCAATAACAATAGCATCAGTTGGACAAACAACCTCACATCTATTGCACTCACTCTCTACACTTAAAGAGCGAACACAACGACTTGCACTAAACTCAATCAATGACATCTAATGTTGTAACTCTTTTGTAAGGTACTCAAAATCACTCAAGATAAACTCTAAAGCCATATCTGCTGCATCATAGTATAAGGGTGTTCTTGCTTCGTACTTCATATTTATAAGATAGAGTGGTGCCCACTTTACAAGGTGCTTGTCTAAAAATGTAAACTCAACCTCTTGTAACTCTTTGAGTGCTGCTTGATCCCCCTCTTGTGCTGCTTTAAGCTCAGCATTAACAAGGTGGTGCATAAACTCTAACTCGATCCCAATATGGTCTGAAGAGACACTACGAGCCACCTCATAGTCAACCATAAAATCGTATGCTGAGTAAATATCCGTTACAGGGTTAGCTCCACCTGTCTCCACCATTTGATCTTCTCTTGTATAAAATGTTTCATAAGGAATAAGATGAAGTATAGAGAGGTTAACAAAATCTGGATTGATCACCTCTTCTAAGAGTTGTTTCTCTGGTGTATCAAAAAGAGGTTGCCACTCTTTAAGTGATGGGAAAAAATCCAAAATGTTTTCATCTTCTTTGATTAACTTTAACATCTTCTCATCTAGTTCTTGTAAAAGGATACGAGATAGAAGTGCATAAATGTTTGCTCGTGCTTGTGTATTTTGCATATAAAATATCTTTGTATTAATTTTTATCTGAAGATTTTAGCACAAAAGACTGAAACTATCATTAGAAGTTCTTATGAGTTATACAATACAATTTTTGATTTATTCTTAGTTTGATTTACTACATGCCTCTGTTTCATGATACAAAGAGAGCGATGGAAATGCAAACTCTAGATTATTTTTTTCAAAAATTTCCATGATGTTGAGCATCACCTCTTCTTTTACAGCAAGCCATTCATGCCACACAACACTTTTTGAATAACAATAAACCAAAATATTAATACTTGAATCCCCAAACTCATCAATATAAACCAAAAGTGTACGTTTTACACCATCATGATCATCTTTAGAAACAAGTTTTGGTGCATGCCAATGTTTATGCTCATATTTTGTATTTACAGTTGCAATACCTGGATGCTTATCAAGCATCTCCCTTATCTGAGCAACAGCATTTTGAATATCTTCACGTTTAGAATCATACTTCACACCAACACTCATCTTAATACGACGACCAAGTGTTCTTCTATCCCAGTTTTTTACATCTGTATTGGCAAATGTACCATTTGGGATCGCTATGAGTGCATTATCGAATGTACGGATGGTAGTCACACGAAGTCCTATCTCTACCACAACACCCTCATGTTCTCCAACTACGATCCAATCTCCCTGAGAGAAAACATCTGAGAACAAAATAGAGAGTGTTCCAAAAAAGTTCGAGATGGTATCTCTCGCCGCAAATGCAACCGCAAAACCACCAATACCTAGACCTGAGAGTACTGCTGTAAGATTTACCCCTGCAAAATGGAGCACTAAAAGAATACCAACTATCACAATAATAAAATTAATAATCTTCATTCCAACATTGACAAGCTCATTTTTAATCTGTTTTTTACTTGTTGGTACTTCACTCAGTTTGATTGTTGCAACTGTGTTGACAACGATATAAAACATCATAGTAAAGAGTAAAGCATAAATAATATTAAAGATACTTGTTATCAAATCTATCGAACTAAAATCATTATAAACATAAATAATCATATTGATATTTATGATAATAATTGCAGCTTCTATTGGTTTTTTCAATCTTGCCAAAATCTCTTTTGAATACTTTGAAAGAATATCTATCTTTAATATATATGATTCTAATGCAACATATACAATCTTTCTAAAAAAATATATGATGATAGAGAGAAGAAGCATAAAAACTATCTTCATCACATTGAGCCCATAGTCATCTAAAACAGGATTGATATGTTTTACGATATCAATGTTGTTGATGTAAATCACCATTTTTATTAGATGATATTTTGTGTATTTATTAAGGCGGTACATCTTCCTTTCGTATTTGTAGATGTAACTAATCGTATCAACATTAATCTCTTTTAAAAGATAAAAACGTCTAATACTTTGTTTCGCCTGTGCTAAGGTTTTTGATGGAGAATCTATCTTTAGATATGGAGTATAATCTTTTTTATATATCTCTTCTACTTTTATCTGATTTGCTACAATAATATCATCAAGATGTTTTTCAAACTCTTTTAAGCTTGGTTTATCAAGAGCTTGAAGAACCTCTTTTAGCATAAGACGTTCTGCTTTTAGTAGTAAAAAACTTTTTATTTTTACTTCATCACGAATCACAGCATAGGTATTACCAGCTCGTTTGTTAATATTTATAATCTTTTGGAGAGAAAAGATATTAGAATCATAAAGATTTATGTTGTTGATATACTCTTTTTTATTTACCATGATCTCATCAAGAGCAGCTTCATAGAGCTTCTCTTGATATGAAACCAACTCCTCAATCTGTTCTTGTGTAACATTGTTGTCTTCATTCATCTTATCGAGAATCTCTATCTGTTGCTCGATAAAGCTATCAAAACTACTATTTCCATAGATAGCAGTAGCTAAAAAAAGAAAAAGAACAAAAAAAGATTGAGATATTTTCACTTACTAGATCCCCTCAGCAATCATAGCATCTGCTACTTTTTTAAATCCTGCGATGTTTGCGCCATCAACATAGTTACCTTCAACACCATAATCTTTGGCAGTAAGTGCCACACGTTTACAAATCATCTGCATAGTCTCTTTGAGTTTTGCATCTACCTCTTCGAAACTCCATCTACTCATCGCTGCGTTTTGACTCATCTCAAACTCACTTACAGCAACTCCGCCCGCATTTGCAGCCTTAGCTGGAGCAAAACATAAACCATGATTTTGGATAGCTTCTATAGCTTCTGGTGTTGATGGCATATTTGCACCCTCTGTAACACTTTGACAACCATTTGCTATGAGATTTTGTGCATCAATCTCTGTAAGCTCATTTTGTGTTGCACATGGAAACGCAGCATAACAAGGGATATCCCAAACTGCATGACCACCCTCTGGATACTCAGAAACTGGAATATATTTTGCCTCTGCATGTGTTTGAATATACTCTTCAAGTGAAGCACGACGTTTGAGTTTGATATCTTTTAAAAGATCAAGATCAACTCCACGAGCATCATAAATAGTACCTCTTGAATCTGTACATGTTACAGGGATCGCTCCGAGTTGTTGCAGTTTTTCGATCGCATGAAGTGCAACATTTCCTGCACCACTAACAGTACACACTTTTCCAGTAAGAGGCTCTTTTCCTTCCATCTCAAGCATAGTCTCTGTAAAGTACACAGCACCATACCCTGTAGCCTCTGGACGCATCAAAGATCCACCAAAAAAGAATGGCTTCCCTGTTAAAACACCATCAAAAGAGGATGTGATCTTTTTATATTCTCCAAAAAGATACCCAATCTCACGACCACCAACACCAATATCACCTGCTGGAACATCGATACGTGGACCGATATATTTGTGAAGCTCAGTCATAAACGCAGAACAAAACTTCATCACTTCAAAGTCACTTTTCCCTTTAGGGTTAAAATCACTTCCCCCCTTAGCACCACCAATTGGCAGACCTGTTAAAGAGTTTTTGAGAATCTGCTCAAAACCTAAGAACTTAAGTACCCCCTCATTTACTGTTGGGTGAAAACGCAGTCCCCCTTTATATGGCCCAAGAGCATTGTTAAACTGTACACGATACCCTGTATTTACCTGAATCTTGTTGTTATCATCAAGCCATGAAACTTTAAACTTTATAATACGGTCTGGCACAACCAAACGCTCTAAAATCGCATGCTCTGTGTAGCGTGGATCTGACTCAAGCAGTGGTGCTATCGAGTAGATAACCTCCTCCATTGCTTGATAAAATACTTTATTCTCTTCACAGTTACTGTTTTCAAATTTTGCTATCTCTTCTTCTGCTATACCCATTTTCTTTTATTTCCTTATTTTAGTTTTTTAGTGCTGTTTTAAGCATCAAACGTCTCATATATGCTATCTTACTTTGGAGTGGCAAATCTTTTGGGCATACATCTTCACACCCCAAAAGTGTCATACAGCCAAATACACCATCCTCATCACCGATAAGTTCATAATACTCCTCATCGCTGCGTTTATCACGCGGATCAAGATGGTAACGTGCTACTTTATTAAGCCCTACAGCACCCACAAAGTTTTCTCTCATCTGAATTGTACCACAACCTGCAACACAACAGCCACACTCCACACAGCGATCAAGCTCATATATCTCATCTGCAAGTTCAGGCTCCATCCTCTCCTCAAGTGCATCAACATTAAGCTCATTTGCCTTGTCGTGTATCCATGTCTCAAGTCTCTCGTTGAGTCCTCTCATCCATTTGCCTGTATAAACAGAAAGATCCCCTATCAGCTCAAAGAGTGGTAGAGGTGCAAGGGTGATATGCTCATCTAGCTTTTTGGTAAGTGTACGACAAGCAAGTGTTGGGCGACCATTGACAAGCATAGAACAGCTTCCACAGATACCTGCACGGCATACAAAGTCAAACTTAAGTGAGTTATCGTGGTGTTCACGTATCTCATTGAGTACTACAAAGAGTGTCATCCCTGGAGCCTCTTCAACTTCAAAGGTCTCCATATGTGGTACATCATCAGGATCATGAGGATCAAAACGCAGTATCGATATTTTTAGTATTCTGTTTTTTTGCTCACTCATACATTCTCTCCTAATCTTGCATTTTTCCCTTGGTATTTTTTAGGGAGTTTGTCTCTAAAAGGCATCAGAGCCTCTTGTATCTCAAACCTATCTTTTCCTTCAGCTTGAAGCTTTTGGATAATGGCATCTACTTCTTCTTGACGCTTTTGACTCTTTTCGTTACGAATTGTCAAATCTTTTCCATACCCCCTAAAGCCTGGTGGCATCTCCATACTCTCTATATCTATCTGCTCATATGTGATAGTTGGGAGTGTATCTTCTTCGTTTGGCCATGAGGTGATGGTGCGCTTAAGCCAGTTGACATCATCTCTCTCAGGATAGTCTTCCCTTGAGTGTGCCCCGCGACTCTCTGTACGTTCTAGTGCTCCATAAGCAACACATAGGGCAACTTTGAGCATCTTTTGCGTTCTGTAGGCATTTTCAAGTGCTGGGTTTGCCGCGCGTGATTTGGAGCGAAATACCTCTATATTTTTAGAGCGCATATAGAGCTCTTCTAACTCATCGACTGCCTCTTTGAGATCTTTACCATTTCTAAAGATCCCCACCTTCTCCATCATAATCTCTTCCATACGACGACGAAGTACATAAGCATCTTCACCATTTTCATTTGTCAAAAGTGCTTCAAGCTTCTCTTGCTCTTTGTGGACAAACTGCTCAATCACCGCACTGTGGATAGTCAGATGACTCTCATCACTCTCAAGATAATCACTGATATACTCAGCGACAAGCATACCACTCACCACTGTCTCACTCACAGAGTTGCCCCCAAGACGGTTGAACCCGTGCATATCCCAACAAGCTGCTTCACCACAAGAATAAAGCCCCTTGAGTGTTTGACTCTCACCTGTGTACTTGGTTCTTATACCACCCATAGAGTAGTGTTGTGTCGGACGAACTGGTATCCACTCCTCTGCTGGGTCTATCCCTAAGAAGTTTTCACATATCTCTTTGACCTCACGAAGGTTTTTCTCAATATGCTCACGACCAAGGATTGTTATATCCAACCAAAGATGATCTCCATAACGGCTTTTTACACCCTTGCCTTTTCTCATATGCTCTGTCATACGGCGAGATACAACATCACGTGAAGCCAACTCTTTTTTCTCTGGCTCATAATCTGGCATGAAACGGTAACCATCTTTATCTAAAAGCAATCCACCATCACCACGACACCCCTCAGTTGTAAGGATACCAACAGGGACTATCGCTGTTGGGTGAAACTGTATCGCTTCCATATTGCCCAAAGTTGCCACACCAGTCTCAAGAGCTATTGCCTGACCGATACCCTGACAGATGATTGCGTTTGTTGAGACAGAGTAGATACGACCATACCCACCTGTAGCGATGGTTGTAGCTTTGCTCACATAAGCAACCAACTCACCACTCATAAGGTTACGTGCCACTGCTCCAAAACAGCGACCATTTTCATGGATAAGACTTATCGCTTCAAGACGCTCATGTATCTCTACTTTATCTTCATGTGCTTTGTTATCCATCGCAAAGAGCATAGAGTGCCCTGTGCCATCTGAGGTGTAGCAGGTTCTCCACTTCTTTGTCCCACCAAAGTCACGTGCAGTGATGAGCCCGTGAGCCTCCTCTTTTTCTGTAATGGTGACTTTTTTGGCATTGATGATGGCAGTTCTATCACCCTTTTTGACGCGTGTCCAAGGCACACCCCAGTGAGCAAGTTCACGGATGGCTTTTGGAGCACAGTGTGTAAACATACGAGCAACCACCTGGTCTGCTCCCCAATCGCTCCCTTTGATGGTATCTGCGAAGTGAACATCTTCATTGTCACCCTCACCCATAGTAGAGTTTGCAAGTGATGCTTGCATACCACCCTGTGCCGCTGCTGAGTGGCTGCGTTTTGGTGGCACAAGTGTAAGTACCACAGCATCGTGACCTCTCTCTTTGACACCCGTTGCCACACGAAGCCCAGCTAAACCACCACCAATGATGAGTACATCTGTATAAACTACTTTCATTTATGAGCCTCCAACGGGATTGTTTTTGATTGGTAACGAACACCATCACTAAGGTCGTTTGTCATACCTATGTAGGTATACTTTGCCAGTGAAGCAAGTCCTACAACGATGTAGAGTACTATCATAGTGTTCATCAAAAGTTTAAAACGTTTGCGAGAAAGTTTTGTATTTTCTCCCTCCATAAAACCCCACTTCAAAGCTAAACGGTACAAACCAATAAAAGCATGAGAAACCACAGAGACAAGTAGTAAAAAGTATAAAGGCCCCATAAACTCATCAACCACACGGTATGAAGAAGCATAAGGGCCGATATTTGATGGTTGGCTCATCATAATGTAAAGATGTACACTCCCGATAAAAAACATCATAAAGCCTGTAATCACCTGTACCATCCACAAGTAAGAGTCTTCATGTTTTAGTCTTTTCGTATGTTCTTTGATGGTTTTGTAGTCTCTATATGATGCAGGAAACTTTCTTACTGCCAGTCCTGCATGTAAGATAAAAACAACACTAATAGCAGCCGCCAAAAAAGAGATGATACCAGGATAACGCTCTCCAAAAAAGTAATACCCCTCAAACATAAGAGTTACTTTATACATCATCTCATTCGAGATAAGAATAGAAGCTTCAAAAAGGATATGCCCTGTTATAAAAAGCGCAAGAATCAACCCCGTAGAACTCTGCAAAAAATCGAGTCTTGCAGGTATTTTATTTAACTTTTTTTCTTTCATCAATGCTCCATACAATAAGTGTGCTATTGTACTTTAGATTGGTTTAAATACGCATAAGTATCTTCTAGGGCACTGACTAACTAAAACAGAAATTGCTACAAATAATAAAATTCGTGCAACTAAGGAGTTTTGTTATGGCAGTAAAAGAGTCAGAGAGAAAATATAAACCTTACAAACGATTAACACAAGAGCAGATAGAACTTATCTATAAACTCTCTGAAGAGAAGATGGAACAAAGAAAAATAGCAAGAGCATTAGGAGTACATCTTCGTACAGTACAGTATCATTTAAAAAAACCAACAATAAGCTAAGTGCTTTTTGTGGACTCATAACGCTTGAAGATAACCAATAAGTTCCCATTAGGGTACTTATTGGTTGCTCTGTCTTGTTAGCATTGAGTTTCTTATCAGTTTTTGTAGTAGTAACTCTTCTACATTTTGTCTTGAATCAAAAATAGCCATTATGTAAACAGTATCATTATCAACTTTATACATAATTCTCCATGGAGAACTAATAAGTTCTCGATATATTGTGATACCCTCTTTTTGAAGTTCTGATACAACTCTACCTCTAAGTGGTAAAAAATTATTCGAGTTAGCTTTATTTTTTATCTTTTGATAAATCTCTCTTGCAATAGTTGGAGAATCCTCTTTGATATAGGCAACAATATTTAAAAGGTCTTCTTTAGCATTTAAAGTCCATTGAACTTTATATATTTTACTCATCTGTTAAGAAGTTCTTCAACAGATTCAAAAACATCTTCTTGTGAATGCAGATTTCCATTTCGAATATCTTCTTCAGCGAACGAAAGAAGTTTCAATATAGAGATAGTATTTCTCATATCTTCATAACTTTTTGGATCTTGTATAACAGCTTTTGCTTCGCCATTTTGAGTGATAATCATTGGGCGGTGTGTTTCGTTAATGTGCTTAAGAACATCAGCAGCTCTACTTTTTAAATATGTAACAGGTTTTATATCTTCAACAATTTGCATAAAATCTCCTTCAGTCCTTTTATTGTACCAAATTAAGACTTAATATGCAAATGTAATGCTAACGGGAGCGCTGGGGCATTTATTGGTTACAAAGTTTTATTATCTTTTTCTATATACTCATTTGGATTTTATTTGAAGCAAACTGATGTATAAGCATCTGAATGATATTTTGATAAGGCACACCACTTTCTAAGGCTTTCTTTTTAAGCTCATAAATGTCATTTTCTCCAACTCTTATGGAAATGGCTTTTTTCTTTTGATTTTTTACATATGACTGTAACTCTTTCATTCTGCTATCAATATCTCCACGACTTTTCCACTCGTCATTTTCAACACTTTGAAGTATGTCTGTTTCATATTCATCTAACGTTATCATTTGAGATCCTTTTTGTTGTATTTTTTATTCATTTTTCTTGATGGAATTATAGTCTTTAAAAAGATTGATGTATCATCTTCAACATAAGGAACAAGATATACATAATCTTTTATTTGTATCAAGATAATAAAAATATTTTGATCAGGATATTTTTCTTTATTTGGGTGTGATATGTCATCTAAGAGGTAGCCACTCTCTAATGCTAAGATAACATCTTCAAAAGATATGCTTCGCTCAGTTTTTAATATCTCATTTGTTTCAAGGCTATATCTTATGGTTTTACTTTTAAACACATCAGTATCCTAATATTTTATATATACAATGTATTTTAATACTATTTTTAGGCTTTGTCAAGTTAGGTTGGAAGATAACGATTGAAGATAGCCAATAAGTTGCCCT
>JAMORZ010000104.1 GCA_027063295.1 Sulfurimonas sp. | reverse complement strand
TGTCTTATCTAGGATATTGTTTACACCAAGAGTTATATCAAACTTCTTGTTGATTGCATGTTTTACTTTTGCATTGAGGATTGCCCAGCTATCAAGCACTTGCTCACCATTCTCATCATCTATCTCATCCCATTTATCACTTGCTCTTACTTCAAAAGTTGCCAAAGAGTTGTTTGCATACTCATAGTTGAGTGCTATATTTGCACGTAGTGGTGCCATATCTGTTAGGTTAGTGTTTGTTTGTCCATCGAGTGCTTTATCTTTTTTACCACGTTTATAAGAGACACCCATATCAAGACTCATATCATCTGTCGCAAAGTAACTTCCAGAGATCTCACCACCATAGATAGTTGCATCTATATTTTGAAAATTATTTGAAACTAAACCTTTTTGGTAATAGATATAATCTCTTAACAGAGAGTAAAAAAGTTTTGCCTTTAGCTTTAAAACATCATTCTCCACCTCATATCCAAAATCTATCTCCTGATTTCGTGTATTTTTCAATGCTGCGCTTCCAACCCTTACACCTGCCTTATTTACGAAGTAAAGCTCTCTTGCATCTGGTACACGGTATGCCTGACCAACTCCCAAAAAGATTTTATGCTCATCATTTAACATATATGTACCCATCATATTGATACCAACCGAATGGTAACTGTTTTGCTCAAATGTTGCATTTGTTATCGATGTTTCATCCACTCTTGCTCCTGAAACAAAAGAGAATACACCATACGATTTTTCAAGTTTTGCAAAAAGTGCCATATTTATTGTATCTGTATCATCTATACTTTTTATACCAATGAGAACATCATTTTTCTCATAATGTCCATCCCAATTTCTCACACTTCCATCAACACCAAAAGTAAACTTATACCCCTCAACATCTGTTGTGGCTTTAAGTTTCACTCCATCCATTGCAGTACTCAACCAGTTTTTCATCACAGGATTTGTACCATATGATGACATTCTATAGCTTGTATCCATAGGGTGATCTACATCTGTATGGTAGTATTGGAAGTTAAGATTTGTAAGAACTTTTGTGATTTTATCTATATTGTATTCGACATTATAGATGTTAGAGTCATCCCACAGTGCATCCATTTTCGAGTTTCCATACAGAACATCATCACTTCTGTTTGCTGTATAGCTCAAACGCAACTCTTGGTTCTCAGTAGTAGTGATAAATGCTTTTACCATTGCTGAGTTCTTTTTGTATGCAGGCATATCATGATACTCAGGCTGAAGTGCTGTACCTGCAGCAGTTGGATTTTGTTCAATATACTGATCTATCTGATCTGCGATAGTATTTCCATCCCCATCTTTGTACTGATCTGATGACTCTGTAGAGATCGCTGCTGCTACTCTGATAGTATCATTTCCACCACTTGCACTTGCACCAAACTTTTTATAGCTCCAAGAACCAAAACCTGTGTTGACTTCAGCTTTGAATTCTTTTGTGGGTTTTTTTGTCTTGATCTTTACTCCACCACTAAGTGTTCCAAAACTCTCAACATCATAAGGCCCTTCGATAACTTCAACCTCATCAATCTGATTGGCTACTATATGTGATGCTGGTGGGTCCATCCTGTTTGGACATGCACCACACACCTTTGTACCATCCACTTCTACTGTGATATTATCACGCTTTTGCCCACGGATAAAAATATCATTTGCTATCCCACTACGACGACTCATATCGATACTTGGTACTGCGTTTTGGAGTGCTACTGCAACATCAGCTGATGTTTGAGCTTTTTGTGCCACTTCTGTAATAATAGTTGATTCTACACCAATTGGTGCGAGTTCTACCTCTGTTGCAAAAAGTGTTGCAGTTGCAATCAGTGACAATGGAATAGTTTTATACATTTTTCTACCCTTTTTAAAACTTTTGCACCATTGTAAAAAAAAAGTGTTACATTAGTGTTAATTTTTTAGGATATAGTTTCATTTATGAATAAAATAGAAAAAGTAAAAAAGATCATCACCATCTCTTTAGGCTTTGCACTTGCAACATATCTTATCATGAGTGGGATGGCGATCTTAGATCAGGAAAATCAACAAATCGACACAAACACAACTAAAGAGACTCATAGTAAGTAAAGTTATTTCTTCCTGATTCTTTAGAAGCATACATCGCTTCATCTGCATACTTAATCAGTGTATTTGTATCGGTGCCATCATGAGGATAAAGTGCTATTCCTATACTCACAGAAACATTTACATTTTCCCCTTTAAGCTCAAAGATTTTTGTAAGTTGTGCTAAAATCTTTTGTGCGATATGGGAGATGTTTTCTTTTTCCAATTGCTCTAAAATCACAACAAATTCATCTCCACCTATACGGGCAAAGAGATCATCTTTTCTTATGCAAGATTGCACTCTTTTTACAGATTCTTTCAGCAAAGTATCACCTACATCATGACCTAGTGTATCGTTTACCTCTTTGAAATGATCTAGATCCAGATACAAAACAGCTAAAGTTGTTTGGTTGGAATGTGCATTCTCTATACTTTTTTCAAGTTGATGAAACAGACTCAAACGATTTAAGATTCCTGTTAAAGGATCATGCTGAGAGATATAATCTAACTTTTGTTGTGCCAAATACTGCAATGTAATATCTCGTGCAATACCCTCAACCTCTACAACATTTCCCTGCTCATCAAAGATTGGAAACTCTGTCACTTCAATATATGCCGATGAACCATCTTTTTTATAGATACTTATAATATAAGGCTCTTGTTGCTCCCCTTGTATCGCTTTTTGTGTAGCTTCTTTTGCATATTCATTGAGAGGATCTTCACTGAGATACTTTGTGCAACTTGTTAAAAACTCTTCCACACTGTATCCCAAAATATTTTCAACAGAGTCACTAAGATAGACAAACTCCCTTTCTACACTGTATGCATAAAAAAAGTAATGATCCTTTAAAGCCTGCACCATCTTTTCGTAACGAAGCTGTGTTCTTTTAAGTTGTTGCTGGGTTTCTTTTTGAAGCTTTTCATAGAGCTCTTTCATCTCTTTTGATGAGATCTCCAAAGATCTCTCTAAAAGGTTACGATCCTCATCAGCATCTATGTATGCTTGATTAACAAGTTCTAAAAACTCTTCGCTAACATTTGCTCCAGTTTTTTTCAGTTGACGTTTAAGTAGATGATGCATCGCTTTCCCATAAAAGTGTTAATGTCATTGTTTGATTGTGCAAATCACACTCACCAGAACTTATAGGTGAGATCTCCCCATAAGAGTAAAACCCTATCTGGCGTGTTTTTGATGGGAGATTTTTCAAAGTAGCTTCAAGTTCATCTTCAACTCTCTGTTTAAGAACAAGTTTTCTCCCTATACAACTAATCGCTATGCAAAGAATATCTTCCCCTTTGTACTCTTGCAAATCAACCTCTTTTGAAGCTTTGTATGCCCCATCTATAAGGCGATCATGATTTGCTTTCATCAAAGAGACCATACTCCCCTCTGGTATATCACCTGCAAAAGTGATTGATTTTGTATCCTCATCAACAGCAAGTATCGTCCTTACTGTTTTCACCTCGCTAGTCTCATCCTCTTGAAGCTCTAAAGGAAACAGTAAGCCACTAGCAGGAAGTTCTTTAGCCTTTTCTGCAAGATATATTTTGTAGATATCCAAAGCAGGCTTTCCATCGAGTTCATAAAGTACATTATCAACTGAGCGAGTTACACGACGCTGTATCCCAAACTTATCCCAACCACCTCGAAAACCATGCCCTACATGGATATGTTCTCCATAAAACCCTATCGCACTTACATACCCCTCTTTTGCTTCACCATCTATTATCACCCATGTGGAGTGAAACTTATCACCATCACCAGCAAGTCCACCACTTACAACTACTTTCTCTTTTGTAACTGAAGCGATCCCGTTTGTAAGTTTTGAGCCATTTATATTGAGTCCATCACTCAAAACAAAAATGTTTCTAAGCTCTGGACTCTCCAGTTGCTTTGCAATACTCTCTCCTATGCCAAAAGAGTTCTGCATAGAATCTATCTTCTCATTTACAATGTGCAGCTTTGTATGTTCAAACTTCATTACAGCTAACACTAAAGAGTTTTCATAAAGCTCATCCATAAAAATCTCACCAGCAGTTGAACTTCCCATCATGAGAGAAGATGGAAAATCTCCCTTTAACTGTGCCAAGACACTTCTAAGCTCACCAAATGATGTTCCGCCAAAAAGCAGTAGTAATGTTTTGTCTGAATCCAACGAAGTATCTATCTCTTCGTTCCAAACATCTTTATGTGCATAGGTTTTTAAAATCATCTCATCCCCCATGTAGAACTATTGTAGTCCTACTGAACTTAAGTGTTCATAAAATTATACAAAATTCATCGTAACACAATGAAGCGAACCATGTTGGCGCACCAATACACCACAATCTATGCCAACTATCTCCCTTTGGGGCAACAACTTAGCAAAAATATCTAAAGCCTCTTGATCCTCTGGTGTGTTGTATGTTGGTATTAAAACAGCACCATTAACAAATAAAAAATTCGCATAGGTAGCAGGAAGCCTCTCTTTGTCATAAAAAAGTGGCGAGACCATAGGGAGTGGATGCAGTGTAAAGTTATACTTTTGTGCAAAGGCATGAAGTTGCTTCTCCATCTTTAAAAGTGCATCAAAATGTTCATCATCTTTATCTTTACACTGCACATATACCAACTCATCTTCTGAGATAAAACGCACCAAAGTATCTATGTGTGAGTCGGTATCATCTCCTGCTAAGTAGCCATACTCAAGATAAAGCACTTCATCAACACCTAGATACTCTTTGAGCTTTTGAGTTATCTGCATTTGTGTGAGGTGTGGGTTTCTGTTGGGGTTGAGCATACACTCCGAGGTGGTGAGTAAAATCCCCTTGCCATTACTCTCAATAGATCCCCCCTCCAAGATAAAATCTATCTTCTTGCTTTGTGACATTATGTTTGATGTCATCGCATCATCTTTGAAAGCATCAAACTTACTACCCCAGCCGTTAAACCTAAAGTCAAGATACTCTATGCTATCTTGTGTCTCTACAGAGATAGCTGAGCAGTCTCTTGCCCAGGTATCATCCCCCTCATACTCAACAAACTCCAGATTTTCAAAACTCTCAAAATGTTTTTGCACCTCAGAAACACTGTAGCATACAACTCTGCAAAGCTGGTACTTTCTTACTGCTTCGATGATATTTACAAAACACTCCTGTGCCTCCAAGAGATACTCTGCCCAATCTGTTTTTGGGTGGGGAAAGATAATTTGTGTCAAAGTTTGCTTCTCAAACTCTGCAATTAACCTTTTCATAGTGTATAATTCCTTTATGGCTTACATAACTCTAAATAAAAAACATTTTTTTAATAACCTTGATATTATCGCAACACTTACCAAAACTAAAGATAAAATCGCACTTGTTTTAAAAGACAATGCTTATGGTCATGGACTTTTAGAGATCTCAAGTATGGCAAAAGAGTATGGAATCACAAAAGCAGTGGTACAGCTTGAGAGTGAAGCAGTAAAGATAAAAGATCTTTTTGAGTATATACTTATCTTAGCAGATACTCCAAAAGATCCCCAAGAAAACTTTTGTTACACCATCAACTCCCTCAAAGCCATCAAAACATTTCCTGCAGATACAAGAGTTGAGCTTAAAGTCAACACAGGGATGAACCGTAACGGCATAGAGATGGCAGAGCTTCAAGCTGCGTTTGAGATGATAGAGATGCAAGGGCTACAACTTGAAGCAGTTTTTACGCATCATGGGTGTGCAGATGAAGTCCATCCACTCTATGAGATACAAAAACATAACTTCTCCATCATCAAACTCAATGCTACAACTTTAGCAGAACAAAAAGGGTTTGCACCTTTGCGTTTTCACTCATGTAACTCTGCTGCTTTATTTCGAGAAGATACCTGCATAGAGGATATGGCTCGCGTGGGGATTGCTGCTTATGGATGTTTAAAAACACCTTTTAGCTCTAAAGAGGATATGCTTCAACCTGTTCTAGCTCTCTATGCACATAAAATAAGCTCTCGCTATCTTCCAGTTGAAGGGTATGTTGGATATGGAGCAACATTTAAAGCTGTACAAGAGTTGATGGTAAGCACATATGATATTGGGTATGGAGATGGATTTTTACGCATACTTTCAAACAACTATACAACCCCAGATGGGATCAAGATCGCTGGACGTATCTCTATGGATAACAGTTCATTTTTAAGCAAAGAGGATCAAGTGTGTATCTTTAATGATGCAAGAGAGATAGCACCCAAAGCAAAAACTATCAGCTACGAGATCCTCACATCACTCAAGCCCCATTTACAACGTAAAATCGTTGAGTAAAAACTAACTCCCTTTTAAGAAGTTATTTTTACAACAGCATTAGCAAACAAAACTCCATCAATACCAAGTATTGCAAGCTCTTCAATCTCATCATCACTCTCAATAATCGCTAAAATTTTTGCATCAAAAAGATAATTTTCTGCTATATCCTGTGCACTTTTTGCCATCTTTTTTGAAACAACAATATATCTGGCTCCCAATGCAGAAGCATATATGATTTGAGTAATTGTCTCTACAACCAAAGCAAAAGAGAGGTGATTTTGCTGTAGATGGTTGATGATATCAAGATTTTCTTCACTAAAATGCAAATATAAAAGTGCATTTGGAGGGGTATTGCGAATCGCTTCGATACTCTCTATATGATAAAAAGGTTGTGTTGATAAAAATCTATGTCCAAATAGTAACATTGCTATCCTTTTTTATGTTCACACTCTTTTGAGCAGTAATATTTTGCATTTGACAAAAGTGCATCATTGATATCAAGATATACTCCACACCCTTCACATTTTACAAGTTCATTTGCATCTTGATTTTGTTGTGAAGTATCTTGTGATCTTTTTGAAACATTTTTCTTTTTAAAAAACATAAAATAAACAACACCTATCACACCAATTATCAATAATAATTTTAATATCATACATACTCCCCTAACAATAGATAGTGTCTGTTGTGTGTTGTGATAACCTTATGTTTCATCCCCTCAACACCATCTTCAATTTCATCATAGACCTTCTGACCTTTGTAAAACAGAAGTTTTGAAGAGCTATCACGAAAATCTTTGCTTAGCTCTAAAAGCATTTTTGTCTGTGTTACAGCACGTGATGTGATAAGTTCAAACACTTCACTCTCCATCTCCTCTACACGTTTTTTCACAACAGTTACATTTTTAAGTCCTAAATCTGCTTTGATAAACTGTAAAAATGCTGCTCTTTTTGTCAATGGTTCTACCAATGTAACCTCTGTATTTGGAAGTGCCATTGCCAAGATCATTCCAGGAAATCCTGCACCAGTACCAATATCTAAGAGGGTATCAACATGAGGTAAGAAACTTACTGGAAAAACTGCATCATAGATAAACTCATCCATAGTTGCTTCATCTCTCGCACCTGTTAAGTTGTGAATCTTGTTCCACTTAAAAAGGTGTTCTTTGTATTTTTGAATGTTGTAAAAAAAGTTTTCTGGCACATCGATGCCATCTGTTTGTAGTGTTGTTTTAAGATCCAAAAAAATATCCTTATAAAAAGGATATTTTATCTAAAAAGTTGTGTTTATGAGAAGAGTTTTTTCATTGCAGTAAAAAAGAGTTTAAAAACACCCTTATTTCCTACAAGATCATCAATAAAATCATCATAAGTAACTTTTTTCTCTTCTAAAAATCCACGGAGATATTTCTCACTCGCTTCCATACCACCATCATGTTCTATCTCTAAAAGTTTTTGATAGATTGGTTCCATCACCTCTATCGCTTTTTGTGGTGCCGCTTTTCTAAATGCAGTATGTGAAATAATCTCATTGGAGATAGGATCAACTTTTGGTTCAAACTCTGTAACAACCCAATAGTAACTTCCATCTTTTGCCATATTTTTTACCACAGCCATAATATTTTGTGCTTTATTTATACGATCCCACATCATTTTAAAGACAACTTTTGGCATATCTGGATGACGAACAATACTGTGTGGTTTTCCAATAAGCTCAGCTTCTGTATACCCTGAAATCTCTACAAAATAATCATTTCCATATTCAATGATACCCTTTGCATCTGTTTTTGACACAATATATCTCTTTGGGCTGAGTTTTATCTCATGATTATTTGGCTCTGGTTTTGTCATCGAAATGTCTCCTTGTGCAAATTTCGTTTTATTATATACTTTTATTTATTAAAGATATGTAATAATAGCGATAATGTTTAGATGTAGGAAGTAATATGACCAAAGAACAGATGATAAATGCCATTGAAAGCACAAAAAAAATCCATCTCGATCAAATGCACACAATAAGTGTTGCACTTAAAGGGAGCAAGATAGATTCTCCCCCTCCCCTTTTTAAAAATGAGTGTCCATGTGGATTATGGTTTAACCAAAATGCACAACAACTCAAAGATATTTTGGGTGCACAACTTTTTGAAAAACTTGATCTACATCACGAACAATGGCACTCAGAATATAAAAAAATCTACGATATACTTTTTAAAAATATGAAAAAAACTGGATTTTTATCAAAAGTTCTAAAAAAAGACAAAATTGATGAGATGGCACTGGATCGTGCAAAAGCATACTATAAAGAGTTGGAGATGAGTACAGAGGCTATGCTTCGTGTAGCTGATGCAGCTACACGAAGAATCTTGGCTCTTTCAGATAGTAAGTTTGACTAAGATTAAAGCATAGCTTCAATCTCAGTTGCAGGTACTGGTCGTGAGTAAAAATACCCCTGCACAAACTCACAACCGTTTTCAAGAAGAAACTCTTTTTGCTCTCTTGTTTCAACACCCTCAGCAATAAGCTTGAGATTGAGACTTTTTCCAAGTGCAATAATCGCTTTTGTTATCACAATATCCTCTTCATCATCTGGAATATCACGTATAAAAGACTGATCAATTTTCAACTTGTCCAAAGGCAACTTTTTAAGGTGTGAAAGTGAAGAGTAACCTGTTCCAAAATCATCAATGGCTATCTCCACACCAAGATCACTTAATTCTTGAAGCTTTTTAATAGAGAGTTCAGGGTTATTCATTACTTGCCCCTCAAGCACTTCAAGTTCAAGCCATTTTGGCTCAAACCCGATTGACTCCATCCTTCCAATCAGATCTTCAACAAACTCAATGCTGTTTAACTGCTTCATAGAGAGATTCAATGCTAAAACCCCAGGGTTGAGACCCGCTTTATACCATGCAGAGAACTGCTCCATAGCTTGTTGCATCACAATACGATCTATATCGATAATCAATCCACTCTCTTCTGCAATAGGTAAAAAACTTCCAGGTGGAACAAGTCCAAGAGTTGGATGTTGCCATCTTACAAGTGCTTCCATCCCTATGAGTTTTTGGGTTCTTATCTCATACTGTGGTTGAAAATAAACAACAAACTGCTTCTCAGAGATCGCCATCCTTAGGTTACTCTCCATCACAACACGTTCAAATGCAACAGCAGTCATCTCAGAGGAGTAGAACTGGTAGTTATCTCTTCCTTCCTCTTTTGCCTTATACATCGCTGCATCTGCAAACTTGATAAGATTTTCAGGTGTTGTACTATCATCTGGATAGATACTAATACCAATACTCGATGAGATATAAAGTTTATGAGATCCAACTTCAACAGGTTTTTTTACAGCTTCAATAATCTTTCTGGCAACTTTTGCTACACCTTGTGTTGACTTTACCCCTTTTAAGATCAG
>JAMORZ010000103.1 GCA_027063295.1 Sulfurimonas sp. | reverse complement strand
TTTCTGAAGATTTAGAACATTTTATTGAACATAACACTACACTGCTAAACAGTTCTAAAAATTTACTTGATCAATCTTCAAACTCTTTACTTTTAGCAACATTTAGTGAAACAGTAGAACTACAACCAAAGCATATAATTCTTTTAGATATCTGCAGTGCAAATAAAATAGAACTTCAATATGCTTTTAATCTTGCTTCTGACACTATTTATCTTTTATATGAAGAGGAATGTGATATCATTACGACTCTAAAGGAGAACTATGAAAGTTCAAAAAACTGAGCAGCAATGGAGAGAGCAACTCTCCCCTGAAGCATTTTATGTATGTCGCCAAAATGGAACTGAAGCGCCATTTAGTGGGAATTACTATAATTGTAAAGACGAAGGCATATACAGATGTGTGTGCTGTGATGCACCACTTTTTGAGTCTTCTACAAAATTCGACTCTGGAACTGGTTGGCCAAGCTACTACGAAGCAATCGAAGATGCAATAATTGAACATAAAGATCTAAGTCATGGTATGATTCGCATCGAAGTAAGATGTGCTTCGTGTGATGCACACCTTGGACATGTTTTTGATGATGGACCTGAGCCAACAGGTCGGAGATACTGTATCAATTCAGTCTGCTTAGAACTTGATGAAGAAAAATAAGGAGAGAGGATGAAAAAGATATTTTTAGTACTGCTGGTTGTGTTAAATATTCAGCTTTTTGCAAAGCAATTACCACATGTAGTACTTGAGACTACACAAGGTTCAATAGAGTTAGAACTCTACCCTGATGTTGCACCTTTAGCAGTTGAGAATTTTCTCACACATGTGAAAGATGGTTATTACAATGGTATCGCATTTCATAGAATCATACATAACTTTATGATTCAAGGTGGAGATCCAACAGAGACTGGTCGTGGTGGAGAATCTATCTGGAAAAAACCTTTCAGGGATGAGTTTAAACCAGGATACACTTTTGATAACGCAGGTGTTTTAGCTATGGCAAATGCAGGTCCAAATACAAACGGAAGTCAGTTCTTTATCACAACAGCCCCTACATCTTGGTTAAATGGTTATCATACCATCTTTGGTAAAGTTGCAGATAACGCATCAATGCAAACACTTGCAAAACTCAATAATGTAGCTACAATGGGCCGACGCGGTGGAGATAGACCTCTCGAGCGTCAAGAGATTATCAAAGCATATGTTAAATAATAAAAAGGATATCTAAATGGAGATAGAAACTATCAAAAAACTTGAAAAAGAAGCATTGAAAAAAAGTGGTACAGATTTTACACGTCTTGGATTTGCCCTCTTTTTTATGATCGGTGTACTAACTTTTAGTTTTCTCAACAACGGAGGCATCTCAAATAATATGTTCTTGGCTATTGCAGCACTTATTGGTGCATATATGGCGATGAATATTGGAGCTAATGATGTTGCAAACAATGTAGGGCCTGCTGTTGGTTCTAAAGCAATGACTATGACAATGGCTATTATCATTGCTGCTATTTTTGAAGCAAGTGGTGCACTTATCGCGGGTGGTGAAGTTGTTAAAACGATAAAAAAAGGTATCATTGATATCTCTGCGTTTGGTGGTAATGCTGATCCTTTTATCTGGGCTATGATGGCTGCTCTTTTAGCTGCTGCCCTTTGGCTAAACTTTGCTACTGCGATGAAAGCTCCAGTTTCAACAACGCACTCTATCGTTGGTGGTGTTATGGGAGCAGGTATTGCTGCTGCTGGATTTAGTATCGTTTCTTGGGGTACAATGGGGAAAATAGCAGCTTCATGGGTTATCTCTCCTGTACTTGGAGGGGTGATCGCCGCTGCGTTTTTATTTGCCATTAAAAAATCTATAGTTTTTAAAGATGATAAAGTTGCAGCAGCTAAAACGTATGTACCTGTGTTTGTTGCTCTTATGTCTTGGGCGTTTGTTACATACTTAACACTCAAAGGGCTCAAAAAGATTTGGCCAAATGTTGTTGAGCTTTTAAATCTTTTACCTTTAGTTTCTATTGAGATGACAAAAAAACCTACACTTTTTGTAGCGCTAGTACTTGGTGGGATAGCTGCTGGAGTTATCTACCTTATAGTGAAGAAAAAATTAGCATCAAGCTCTGTACAGTTGGAAAACTCTAAAGATTCAGTAAATACACTCTTTACTATTCCTCTTATCTTTGCTGCTGCACTACTTAGTTTTGCTCACGGTGCAAATGATGTTGCAAATGCTATTGGTCCACTAGCTGCAATCAACGATGCTGTCGTCAATGGTGGTATCTCTTCAAAAGCTTCTATTCCATTATGGGTTATGAGTGTTGGAGCACTTGGTATCGCTCTTGGTCTTGCTCTTTATGGTCCAAAACTCATCAAAACTGTTGGTAGTGAGATCACAGAACTTGATCAGATTAGAGCATTCTCCATTGCTATGGCAGCTTCTATTACAGTTATTATCGCTTCACAACTTGGACTTCCTGTAAGTTCTACTCACATCGCAATTGGTGGTGTTTTTGGTGTTGGTTTTCTACGTGAGTATCTCCACCTAAATGACAAACACGACACTATTGAAGAGGAAAAGAGTCTTATTGCAGATGAGAGAGAAACTCTAGAAGCCTATAATGCAGAGTTAACTACTTTAGAGAAAAAAGGTAAAAAATCAAAAGAAGATTATGAGCGTATTGTAGAACTTTATAAGCTAATAGAAACTGAGAAAAAGATCATCAAATCAGCAAAAAAACATATCAAAAAAGCTCAAAAAGTTGAGTATGTAAAACGTGATGCAATCAAGAAAATTATTGCAGCATGGGTTATTACAGTACCAGCAGCAGCAGTTCTAGCAGCTGTTCTTTTCTTCATGATCAAAGGAATAATGATCTAAATTGCTTGAAGTGCCTCGTGCACTTGAAGTGCTTGTTTGTGTTCATAAACATCATGAACTCTCACGATAGAAGCTCCATTTCGGATCGCTTCTAAATGAAGTGCCAATGTTCCTGCCAATCTTTGCGATACTTCAGATGGACTTATCATATCAATCATCGATTTTCTTGATACACCAACGAGTATTTCACACTCAAGATTTCTAAAATGTTCTAAATGTTTTATAAGATGAAGATTATTCTCAAGTGTTTTTCCAAATCCAATACCAACATCAACAATAATATCTGCAATACCAAATGATTTTGCTTTTTCAATCTGTTGTGCTAAAAACTGATAGATATCAGCTATAACATCATTATAGTGTGGATTATTTTGCATCGTCTGTGGTGTGTTTTGCATATGCATGATCACAACACTTGCACTATATCCATAACAAAGTTGTGCAACAAGATCGTTTTGCAAACCTGTGATATCATTGACCATGCCAAAACCACTATCTAATGCTTTTTGAATCACAAGAGGCTCATAACTATCACAACTAAATAAAGCTTTTTGATACAGTTTTTCTTTCTCTATAAGAGCATAAATCTCTTCTACTCTAGAGAGCTCCTCTTCAACACTTACAACAGGTGCATTTGGACGAGATGATACACCACCAATATCAATGATATCTGCACCATCTTCAATCATCTGCTCTATCTTAGCTAGTGCACCCTTGGCACTAAAACGACTTTGTGCGTAAAAGCTATCATCATTTGCATTTAACACACCCATAATTCTTGTAGGTTTTTTATCTTGTTGTGCAACTATCTTTTGTAAAAAAGCAGCTACCTCTTTAAGCCCAAAAGGTTGTGAGAGCTCTTTTTTCGCAAGTTTTTGCAACTCTCTTTTTGTTGCGATCAAAATACAGTCAACCTTGGGTGTTGCTGCGATAACAGTTCCTCTTGGAACAGCCAAATCTGCTCCAACAGACAAAGCATCTTGCTTTAAAATATTTGCACCACCTACAGCTAAATCTTTAATCAAGATTCTATAATATTTTGTTTTTGAAGCAAGGATGGAGATACCACCACTATCAACACCTAATGCTTTAAGATTCTTTTTTACATCATCAGTGTTATTGAGTTGTTGTATCTGCATCACTTCTCCTTTGCAAAACTCATAATAAGCATCGCTAAAACACTTTGTGGACGAGAATTTAATTCTAAAAGACGAAATGCTTTATCAAAGCTCTCTAGTTGAAGAGTATTTAAAATCAACTTATCTTCCAATGTTGCTTGAAAGTAAAGTGCCTCAACAATATCTTTTGCTTCTTGTTTAGTTATACGGCTATGCTGTTTTAAAAATGCAAAAACCTCAGCATAATTGAGTAACTTTAAGCTTATCTCAACTGCTTGTGCAGTCTTATGCCCTTCTCGTGTTACAATAGGCATACGAGAGCGCACAGTTGGTAAAAGGTTAGATTTTGTTGGTGAGACTACTATAAACTCTATATTTGAGGGAGGTTCTTCTAAAAGCTTTAACAAGGAGTTCTGAGCAACTGAGGTAAATTCTAAAGCACCCATTACAATGTACTTAGTTTGAGATTCACTTATATATGCTTCAGACATAACTGACTTTGCATGTTCTATCTTAAAATTCTCTTCATAGAATACTACAACACGAGAAGGGTGTAAGTGTTGCACTATACGTTCTATCTCATTTTCTACATCCGAAGCAATTACAATATGACCTTGTGTCATTGTGTTAGTATGAAGCATCAACCTCACCAAACATAGCCGCATTTAAAGATGCATTAAATAGTTTATAAAGTTGTAAGAGTTTGATATCTAAATGTTTATCATACGATTTGAGTGTAAAAGCATTATTAAATTCTTCATCAAAGATCCAAAAGTAGCTATTGTCGTGACGCTTAGCTATATCACTGCGTTTATCTTCTCCAACACCAATATACCAGAAAAAATAATCATCTTTATAGCTTTGAGAGATCATATCATCAACCATATCGATCATCTCTCCACCACCAATATTGTTAAAATGGGGAAAAATACTATCGATGCTTATCGTAGCGATAGGAGGTCTTTCCATAAGCTCATTATTAATATTTGATAAAATATACTGCTCAAGCCATTTTCTTTTTTCATCTGTAATAAGAATAATTGTTTTTCCATTAAGAATCTGCTCAAGTGCAAACGCAGTTGTAGGTGTCCAGTTAAAACGCAGCTCCTCTAGCCATGAGAGTGGAGCTCCCTCCTCACGAATAGCATCTAAACTCCACTGTGCAAAATCTATCTGTTCAAGGCTAGGCATTTAATTATTTATCTAATTGGTATGCATCATGCAGACTTCTTACTGCAAGCTCTGCATACTTTTCATCTATAACCATAGAAACTTTAATCTCTGATGTTGATATCATATTGATATTGATGTTGTTCTGTGCCATTGTTGAGAATGCTTTTGCAGCAACACCAGCATGTGATTTCATACCAACACCCACAACAGAAACTTTACAGATATCTTCATTGTATGATTCGTCTTGGATCTCACCATTTTTTACAAACTCTTCCACTACAGCTTTTGCATCATGAAGATCACCCACAGGTACAGTAAAGTCTATGTTAGTTGTCTCATCAACTGCTTTATTTTGAATGATCATATCTACATTTACCTCAGCAGCAGCTAACTTATTAAAAATATCTGATGCAATGCCTGGTCTGTCTTTTACACCCAAAAGTGAGATACGTGCCTGATTTCTGTCTAATGCGATTCCACTAACTAATGGTTTTTCCATGATATTTTCTTCCTTTGTTATTAATGTTCCCTCTTCATCTGAAAAGCTTGTTCTTGTTACTAAATTTACATTGAGTTTTTTTGCAAGCTCTACTGAACGGTTTTGAAGTACCTTTGCTCCAAGACTTGCAAGTTCTAACATCTCATCATATGAGATTTTGTCCAATTTTTTAGCTTTAGGTTCTATACGTGGATCTGTTGTAAAGATACCACTTACATCTGTATAGATCTCACATAAATCTGCTTGAAGTGCACCAGCAATTGCTACTGCTGAGAGATCACTTCCTCCACGACCGAGTGTTGTTACATCGCCATCTTCATTGACACCTTGAAAACCAGCTACAACTACAATTTTTCCCTCTTTTACTGCGTTTTGCATTGTAGTGGGATCTATCTCTTCGATACGAGCTTTTGTGTGATGATTGTCAGTAACGATACCTGCTTTTCTTCCTGTCATCGCAACAGCTTTATGACCCATCTCCTGCAAAGCAATCGAAAGCAAAGAAGCAGTCACTCTCTCACCAGAGCTAAGTAACATATCCATCTCTACACGACTTGGATTTGATGAAAAATGTTCAGCATAGCCGACTAACTTGTTAGTCTCGCCGCTCATTGCTGATACAACTACTACAACATCATGCCCTTTTTTTACAGTTGTACTCACACGATTTGCAACATTTTGGATACGCTCCAAATCACCAACACTTGTCCCACCAAATTTTTGAACGATTAACATTTAAAGGAGTCCTTCATTTTTAAAATAATTTATCACTGTTTCATATACAGGCTTTTTAAAATGTGCTGTCATATCCAACACCTCATCAACACTCACAAACTTATAGTCCATAAATTCAGGGTGCTCTGTTTGCAGGTTGATCTTCGCATCATCATCCAATTTCAAAAGAAAATATCGTTGTGTTTGACCTTTGTATGGCTTCATCTTTTGTGCGATTTTTTCTGGAAAATCATAACTTATCCACTCAGGATACTCAGCTACAATCTCAGCAGATGATGTCCCTATCTCCTCTTCTAGTTCACGAAAAAGTGCTTCTTGAACCTCTTCACCTTCATCGATACCACCTTGAGGAAACTGCCATATATCAAGAAGATCGTTTCTTTGTGCGATAAAAATCTCTTTTTTCTGTGGGTAATTCTTCGATACGATTATCATCGCCACATTTGGACGATATTCTCCTGTTTTGCTCATCTTTTTTGCCTATATTATAGTTGGCACAATTATACAAAGTATGTGATTAAAAGAAGATAATATATTTAAAATACTCAGCTATAATGACAAGAGAAAACAATGAAGGTGTTTTAATGCTACTTTATATCCATATCCCATTTTGTGATTCTAAATGTTCTTATTGTGCATTTAACTCCTATGTTGACAAATTTCATCTCAAACAAGCATATATGGAAGCTCTTTATAAACAACTCCAGCATGAACTCACACATTTTAAAGTAGAAGAAAAGTCAATTGAAACACTCTTTATTGGTGGTGGGACACCTTCAACCATTTCACCTCAACTCTTTGAACCTATTTTTGATCTTCTTGAAGTTTATTTTCAAGATGAAATTGAAATCACAACCGAAGCAAATCCAAATTCTGCAACATACCAGTGGCTTCAAGGGATGAAGGAACTCGGTGTAAATAGAGTGAGTTTCGGGGTGCAAAGCTTTCATCCTCATAAACTAAAACTTCTTAATCGTGCACATACTCCTCAACAAGCCAAAGATGCTCTTATCAATGCAGAAAAAGCAGGTTTTAAAAACATCTCTTTAGATCTCATCTATGCAACAGCAGGAGATACAAAAGATTTACTCCAAAATGATTTGCATAATGCATTTTCACTTCCGATTAATCACCTTAGTGCTTATGCACTTACTATTGAGCAAAATACCTCTTTTGAAAATAAACCCAATATGAGTCACGAAGAGCTTCATTTAACACAATGGCTTTTTGATTCTATCAAATCTAAAGGTTTTTCACAATACGAAATTAGTAATTTTGGTACATATCGTTCAAAACACAATCTAGGCTATTGGCATTATAAAGATTATATTGGTGCTGGTGCTGGTGCAGTTGGAAAACTTAACAATAAACGTTTTTACCCACCATCAGATATAGAATCATACATCAAAAACCCTCTCAATATCAAAGAGGAACATCTTTTAGTAGAAGATCAACGAATCGAAAAAATCTTTCTTTCCCTGCGTTCTATAATTGGGCTCAATAAAGAAGTCTTGGAAAAATATGAACTTCAACGAGCTCAACTCCTTGTTGAAGAAAAAAAACTTAGCTACAAAGATGGACGATTTTACAATAATAACTATCTTTTAGCTGATGAGATAACTCTTTTTATCTCTTCTTGAAGTTATTTTAGATAAAATCTCCAAATTAAATAAATATTTTTGAAGGTTAGCCATGTTTGGTATGGGTTTTAGTGAGATACTTATCATTGCTGTTATTGCTATTTTGTTTCTTGGTCCAGATAAATTACCAAGTACAATGGTAGAGATTGCAAAGTTTTTCAGAAGTTTTAAAAATGCTGTTGGTTCTGTCAAACAAACAATTGAAGATGAGATGCAAGTTTCAGAGATAAAACAAGAGGCACTCGCATACAAAAAACAACTCTTAGATGCTGGTGAAACATTAGAAAAGGCAACAGATGTAAAAGGTGCAATCAATACAGGTTTAGCTTCTCTTGAAGATGATATTGCACTTGATGAAACACCTAAAAAAGCCCCTCAGCAACCTCAAGAAGTAACATTCAAAAAGAAAAATAAGAAAAAAGATATAGATGATGTTTGATGAATTACGCCCTCACCTTATAGAACTTAGAAAAAGACTTGCTATTGCAACTGGAAGTCTTATTGTTATGTTTTTTGTGATGTTTTTTTTCCACGAGCCTATCTTAAATTGGATGGTTGAACCACTCAATACCGCTCTTTTAGAAGTGGGTAAAAAGTCTGTGCATGCTGCAGATGGAATGATCACAACCTCTCAGGTTGGTGGTGCATTTTTTGTCGCACTTAAAGTTTCATTTTTCGCTGCTATTGTTGGAGCTTTACCAATCATACTCTCCCAAATCTGGCTTTTTATCGCTCCTGGTCTTTACTCTCATGAGAAAAAAATGATTATCCCCTTTATCTTTGGTGGAACGATTATGTTTTTGGTGGGTGTACTTTTTGCTTACTATGTAGTAACACCTTTTGGGTTTGATTTTCTTATCACCTTTGGTAGCTTCAAATTTACTCCACTTATCAATATCGAAGATTATGTAGGTTTTTTCACTAAGATTATGTTTGGTTTTGGACTTGCGTTTGAACTGCCTGTTTTTGCTTACTTTTTAGCACTCCTTGGACTTGTAGATGACAGACAGATGGCTGCGTTTTTTAAGTATGCGATTGTTATTATTTTTATCGTGGCAGCTCTGCTTACACCACCAGATGTTCTCACTCAGCTGCTTATGGCTGGTCCACTTATCATCCTCTACGGTCTTTCTATTTTGATCGTTAAGATGGTAAACCCTGCACCACCACTTGAAGATGATGAAGATGAGAGTGATGAAACACAACAAGAGCCACAAAAAAGCCTAGAGAATTAAAGTGACTCCAAAAGAGCTCCTTACACAAAGCTATGACTTTCATCTTCCCGATGAACTCATAGCCAGATACCCCGCCAACCCACGTGATAGTGCAAAACTTTTAGTTTACGATAGAAAAACTGACACCATTACCCATGCATACTTTTATGATTTTGAAAAATATATCCCAAAAAACGCAGCACTTATCTTTAACGATACAAAAGTGATCAAAGCTCGTTTATTTGGACACAAACGCAGTGGTGGCAAAATAGAACTGCTTATCAACCGTCCACTCGATGCACACACAATCAATGTCTATATGAGAGGCAAAATAAAAGTGGGTACAGAGGTACTCTTTGATGCAAACCTTATAGCTCACACAAAAAAACTCAACGAAGATGGCAGTCGAGAAGTAGAGTTTTCTCAAAATGATAAACTACTACGTTTTGAAGAACTTTTGCCTATTATAGATGCTATCGGGCACATCCCTCTACCACCCTATATCAACCGTGAAGATAATGCAAGTGATGCAGATGAGTACCAAAGTGTTTTTGCAAAAGAGGAGGGAGCAGTAGCAGCACCCACTGCATCACTACACTTTAGTGATGAACAACACAAAAGAGTATGTACTGCGTTTGATCATGCTTATGTAACCTTGCATGTGGGAAGTGGTACTTTTAAGCCTGTTGAGGCTGAAGT
>JAMORZ010000102.1 GCA_027063295.1 Sulfurimonas sp. | reverse complement strand
ATCAGCCACCCAAACAGAGAGATAAAAATAGAAGGTAAGAGGGAGTTGAACATCAAAGCGGACAAAGCACTGCTTGGTGTGTTGGTAAGCAACCTGCTAGAAAATGCGCTCAAATACTCCGAAGATGATGTTGAGGTGCATATCTCTAAACACTCCTTATGTGTGAAAGATTCTGGGATAGGGATAGGTAAAAAAGATCTTGCAAACATCACAGAGAAGTTCTACAGAGTTGATACCAACAGATGGAACAACTCTCTTGGACTTGGGCTGTTTTTAGTCAAAAACATCACCACACTCCACCACTTCACCCTGGAGATAGAGAGCATACAAAACGAGGGTTCAACTTTTTGTGTTGTTTTTTAAAAGCTAGTAGAAAGATTAAGAAAAGTCAAACTATAATAACTCACAAAAACAACTCAAAATATACCTTGCGCAAACACTTGCTCTTGATGTGGACTTTTTTGAGAAAAAAGAGCTGCTCAAACTCCTCAACCACAAGATGAACTATGCAAAAAACGAGAGGGTTTTCAAACAGATGAGCAACCCAACATTTCGCCGCCTCATAAGCCTTCTCAATAGAGTGAACAACTTCAACGATGAAGATGAGTTTGCAAGTATTTTTCGCTACTATAGTAATGTTCTTAGATAACAAAATCTTCTCTCTACACTGCAATTTTGAAACATTCAGAGCAAATGCTTATTTTTTCATCAAAATTAAGCCGTTCATTATTAAATATTGGGATATACTTATAGCAGAATAAATTTCAGGAGATAATTAATGGGAAAATTCGTTAACAACGTAGAAGAATTCTTCAAGTTTTGTGAAGAAAATGATGTTCAATTTGTAGATTTTAGATTTACAGATATTAAAGGTGCTTGGCATCATATCAGTTATAGAATGAGTGCTGTAAGTGCTGAACAACTTGAAAATGGTCTTCCATTTGATGGTTCTTCTATCGAAGCATGGCAACCAATCAACAAATCAGATATGCTTTTAAAGCCTGATGTGCCAACAGCTTTCTTAGATCCGTTTACTGCTGATCCAACTATCATCGTATTTTGTGATGTTTATGATATCTATAAAGGTGACCTTTATGAGAGATGTCCACGTTCTATCGCAAAAAAAGCGCTTAAGCATGCTGAAGATTTAGGTATTGCTGATGCTGCATACTTTGGTCCTGAAAACGAGTTCTTTATGTTTGACTCTGTAACTTTTGTTGACAACATCAACGAAGCTGGTTATAAATTTGATACTGAAGAGGGTGAGTGGAACTCAAACAACCCATACCCAGATATGTACAACACAGGTCACAGACCAGGAACTAAGGGTGGTTACTTCCCAGTTGCTCCAACTGATTCTGCTGTAGATATCCGTGCTGAGATGATGCAAGTTTTAGAGCAAGTTGGTCTTGAAGTTGTTCTTGGTCACCACGAAGTTGCTCAAGGGCAACACGAAATCGGTATCGTATTTAGCGACATCATCGGTGCAGCTGATAATGTTCAAAAATACAAATATGTTGTAAAAATGATCGCACACCTTAACGGTAAAACTGCTACATTTATGCCTAAACCACTATATGGTGATAATGGTAATGGTATGCACGTACACCAATCATTATGGAAAAATGGTAAAAATCTTTTCTACAAAGAAGGGAACTATGCAAACCTTTCTGAGATGGCTCTTAACTACACTGGTGGTATCTTTAAACATGCTGCAGCAGTTTCTGCATTTACTAACCCATCTACAAACTCATACAAAAGACTTCTTCCAGGTTTTGAAGCTCCAAGTATCTTAACTTACTCTAGCCAAAACCGTTCTGCTGCTTGTCGTATTCCATACGGTGCAGGTGAAAAAGCTACTCGTATTGAGATGCGTTTCCCAGATAGCTCTGCTTGTCCTTACCTTGCATTTGCAGTAATGATGATGGCTGGTCTTGATGGTATTAAAAATAAAACTGTACCAGTTGGTCCAATGGATGAAGATCTGTTTGAACTTTCTCTTGATGAGATTCGTGAAAAAGGTATTCCTCAAATGCCACATACACTTCGTGAAGCACTTGAAGGTCTTATCGCTGATAATGAATTTCTTAAACCTGTATTTACACAAGAGTTTATTGATGCTTATCAGCACTATAGATTTGAGCGTGATGTATGGCCAGATGAGGGTCGTCCAACTGCTTACGAAGTTAAAACAACTTACCAATGCTAGGCTTTTTAGCCTAACATTTTCTCCACATTTTGTGGAGAAATCTTACAAAAAAACTTTCCTTAAACTTTTTCTTATCTACTAAACTTTTTTATAATCATAAATTTGCTATAATTCGCCACTTATTAGTTTATGTAAGAGTGGACTAATAAAGATTTCAAGTAAAAAGGGTTCTTATGAATCACATCCCAACAGGAAAATACAAACCATATCCTAAGATAGACTTGCCAGAGAGAACCTGGCCAGACAATACCATAACAAAAGCTCCAAAGTGGTGTAGTGTTGATCTGCGTGATGGAAATCAGGCACTTATCAACCCTATGAGCATGGAGAAAAAACTTGAACTCTTTTCACTCTTACTCAAAATCGGCTTCAAAGAGATAGAGGTAGGTTTTCCTTCTGCTTCCAAAGTAGAGTTTGACTTTTTACGTTGCCTTGTAGATGAGAACCTTATACCTGATGATGTAACAGTTCAAGTACTTGTTCAAGCTCGCGAGCACCTTATAGCAAAAACATTTGAAGCACTCAAAGGTGTTAAAAAAGCAACTGTGCATCTTTACAACTCCACATCTGTAGCACAAAGAAAGATCGTCTTTGGCAAAACGCAAGAGCAGATCATAGCTTTGGCACTAGAGGGTGTGGAGCTTGTTAAAAAGTATGAGAAAAACCACGATGGGAAAATCTTTTTAGAGTATTCTCCTGAGAGTTTTACGGGAACTGAGCTTGATTTTGCTGCTCGTATCTCAAACGCGGTAACTCAGTGTTGGGGTATCTCAAAAGATCGTCCTGTTATCATTAACCTCCCTGCAACAGTGGAGATGGCAACACCAAATGTGTATGCAGATCAGATAGAGTGGATGAGCAGACACCTTGATAATCGTGAGCATATCCTCATCTCAACACATACCCACAATGACCGTGGAACAAGTGTAGCAGCAACAGAGCTTGCACTCTTGGCTGGAGCTGACAGAGTGGAGGGGACACTTCTTAGCAATGGTGAGAGAACAGGAAATGTAGATATCATCACACTTGCACTCAATATGACAACACAAGGGATCGATTCAAAACTTGATTTTAGCGATGTTGACAAAGTGCTTGATGTTGTTGAGAGATGTACTGAGATACAAACACATGTGAGACACCCTTATGTTGGTGAGCTTGTTTATACTGCATTTAGTGGAAGTCACCAAGATGCCATAAACAAAGGGATGGCGTACCAAAAAGCAAAAGATGACCCTTTCTGGGAAGTACCATACTTACCAATAGATCCTGCTGATGTTGGAAGAACGTATGAGTCTATTATCCGTATCAATTCCCAATCAGGAAAAGGTGGTGTTGCTTATATTTTAGAGAAAAACTACGGCTATCAGCTTCCAAAAGCGATGCATCCTGAGATTGGGCGTATTGTTCAAGCTTTGAGTGATGAAAAGGGTGTAGTGCTTGAAGCAGACGAGATCTTAGAGGTGTTTAAAAAGACATACTTTGAGGTAAAAGAGCATATAAGTTTTATAGACTATACACTCTCAACAGATAAAGGTCAGGCACAATGTACACTCACATATAGTTATAATGGTGAGACGATCCAAGCTCAAGGGAGTGGAAATGGTCCGATAGACGCATGCAAAAACGCACTTATGCAAAACTACCCTAATGCGTTTAGTATCAAAAGCTACTCTGAGCATTCATGTGGTGACAAAAGCTCTGCAAAAGCAGTAGCATACATCGAGATACAAACAAAAGATACACTCTCATGTTTTGGTGTGGGAGCCGATAATGACATTACGATCGCTTCTATCAAAGCAATGTTTTGTGCGATAAACAGAGCATTTTTATAAGATAGGTTTGTCTTTTTCACTTATCACTCCATCAGTTGTATGGAGTGTGAGTTCTACTTCACAGGAGAGATACTCAGAAGTTGTTATGGGGGATTGTGTTTCATCTTCAAATGCAGCTTTTTTTGCTCCAATGATAATAGCATCAGCCAAAGGGATACCCACTTGCTGATTTGATCCTCTTAGCTCTCCTTCAAAATAAAGTTTTACATCTGTTGGTACTATTTGATTTAGGAGAGGATGCTTGGCAATGAGAAGATCTTTTTGGATAGTATTTTTTGCTTCAAGAACTTCTTGGATAGAATCTCGTGCGAGTTGAAGTAAAACAGAACGGCTCATCTTACATCCCCTTGGGTATCAAAATTGTTTATAAGCTTGATAGTAATCATAACACTTATCACCTGAAATAATGCCGCTAAGATAAATGCATAGTAGTGGAGTTTGTCAATAGAGTTTGCTCCAAATGCAAGTGTTGCCATTGCAATGAGAAGGGTGAGTGGCATAGAGTGTGAAAGTCCCATCAGGATGGCATCTTTTAAACCAAGCTCTTTGATAAAAACAAGTGAAGCAAAAATACGCATAGCGATCATCACAATAGCGATAGTCAAAGCTTTTGTGATGAGTCCTTCCATAGCAAATGCGCTAAGATTAAACGAACTTCCAATATGGATAAAAAAGATAGGGATCAAAAATCCAAATCCAAACGATGCAAGCTTCTCTGGCAGTTCATGTTTATGCTCAAAAAATGTAGGGATGAAGATTCCTGCCAAAAATGCCCCAAATGCAAGTTCTAGGTGCAGATAGAGCATCGCACCCACAAGTAAAAAGAAGATCCCCATACTTAGGCGAATATCTTGTTCTTTGTTGTCATCATGAGGCATAAGTGCAGTAGATACCCTTGGAAACCACCAAAAAAGTAGCTGCATCGCTCGAAAGAGTAAAAACATAAAAAGTAAAAATGCAATAAGTGAGAGGATCGTTTTAAAAAACATAAAGCTAACCCCCTCTGCAAGTGCTGCTGAGGTGATGGTAAGAATGCCGATACTTACAACTTCACCAATCCCTCCTGCTGTCATAGATAGTGTAAGCCATGGTGTTTTTCCATACTCTTTAGAGAGTGATGCTACAAGCCCGACAGAGATGAGAGGAAGGAGAACCATAAAAGTTTTTCCAAGAGCAAAGTAGCTTGAAAATGCGATCGAAAAAGCATATAAAAATGTAAGATAAAGTACTACTTTTTTGATAAGATGTGGTGGTGTTTTGAGTACATTTTTGAGGTTGATCTCTGTTCCTGCGATAAACATCAAGTATAAAAAACCAAGCTCAGCGACAATATCAAAAAGATGCTCAGAGTGGATAAATCCAACATAACCAAGGAGTGACCCAAGAATAATCTCTATAGGTGTTGTTGGAAGTTTGAGTGCCTTTGCAAAGAAAGGGGAGAAGATAATAATGAGTGATATAGTGATAATGAGAACAATATTATCACTCATAATTTTCCCTTACTTTACTGAAGTAGCGATTTGAAGATTTAGCTCTTTGAGCATCTGTAGATCTTTGTTCATCTCTCGACCAGCTGTAGTGAGGTAGTTGCCAATCACAATGGAGTTTGCACCATACTCAAAGATCTCACTTTGACGTTCACCAAACATAAGCTCACGTCCACCGGCCACCATAATGCGCTGTGCATTTGGGATCATCTCACGGGTGAGTTTAATGAGTGAAAGTGCTTCATCTGTTGTGAGTGGGTTTGGTTGGAGCTGGAGTGCTTCGTTGTGATGGTAAAAGTTGATAGGCACAGAAGTTGGATTGAGTGAAGCCAAAGAACGAAGCATACTTACTCTGTCCTCTTGCGTTTCACCAAGCCCAAAGATCCCACCTGTAATGAGCACCATCCCAGCTGCGTTTACATTTTGACAGGTCTCATAACGCTCACTCCACGGATGGGTTGTGCATATTTGCTCATAAAAAGCTTTACTTGTCTCCAGGTTGTGGTTGTATGCTTTGATCCCTGCATTTTTAAGCTCTTTAAGTTGTTCAAGTGTTGCTGTGCCATTGCAGGCGATAAGACGAAGCTGAGGAGCTACTTTTTGCACCTCTTTTGCAACACTGCATACAAACTCTAGAGTTTTATCATCAAGCCCCTTATCTGCCGTTACCAGACAAAATCCAAGTGCTCCACTATCTCTTGCACTTATCGCTTCTTGTTTGATAAGCTCTATATCTTTTTGTTTGTAACGCTCAATGTCAGCTTTGTAGCGAACACTTTGGGAGCAAAATTTACAATCCTCTAAACATGTTCCACTGTTGATGTTGCAGATGGAGCAGAGAAAAATCTTTTCTTTCACTGTTTTTTCCTTTGAAATGTGAAGCTTTTGGCATCAAACTCTTTTGCACCTTTTGCTCTTGTATAGTGTGTGACAAAAAAATCATCTGGCGTGACTTCAAGCATTGCACACTCTGAGACGGGTTTGTTTCTTGCACACACTTCACCAGGGTTAAGATAGAGAGTTGAGCCTTGCATAGCAACTTCAAACTGATGTGTATGCCCAAAAACAACTACTTCTGCATCTGCTGACATATAAAATGGCAGGTGCATAAGTTTGAACTTTGTGTTGGCAACTTTGAAGTAGTTTGGCTCTTTGACAAGGTTGTAGCTGTTGTGATACTCAACTAGATGTGCATCGTTGTTGCCATAAACTGCAACATACTTTTTGCCAGAGTTTTTTAAAAGCTCTAGTGTACTTAGCTCCCCAACATCTCCAGCATGTATAAAAAACTCAGCCCCTTCAGATAGTAGTAACTCTACAGCCTTTTGAGCTTTTTTGCTTTTGTGGTGTGTGTCTGAGAGGATAGCTATTTTCATCTATACCAACTCTTTTAAAATATTTTCAATCATTATTTTGAGCTTTGGCATCTCTGTACGGATAATCATCTCTATGATTTGCTTATTAACACCCTCATAATCATGTGTAATATAGTTACGAGTTAAGTAACTCTCTTTAATCGGGAGTTGTGGATATTGCTCTTGCATCTCATTTGAGAGTTTGTTTAGAGTTTCTCCAATCTGCATAATACACATATTTGTAGCATCAAATCCCATTTTAGAATTTAGAAGTGCTTCAATAGACTTGTATTCTTGTTTATATGAGAGTAAATCCTCAATCTTCTCTAAAACAAAAGCAAGACGTGTTGTATCTGTTGTTTTAGACATATATCAACTCATCTTTCAATCTGTTTTGAAATACTTTGGAGTTGTTATCAGCAGAAGCTAAATCAACATCTTTTCCTAAACTCTTTTGTATCTCCTGTTTAATCTTCTCTATCTCAGAGACAGCACCCCATCCACCAAATTTTTGAAGAAATGAGGCATCAAGGTTATACACTATATCTATATCACTCTTACTGTTTGCATCACCACGTGCCTGTGAGCCAAAAATGCCAATAATTAAAAAACCTAAAGTTTTATAATTTTCTTTGAGTTTTTTGAGTGTATGAAGAAGATGCTTATCCATTGTTTTTCCTATGAATTGTTTTCTATCTCATCACGAGGTGTACGGGTTTTACATTTGATACACTCATACACTTCTTTGTTACGGTAGGTGCGAAGTGCGAGTGTGCCACCACACCCTTTTTCACTACATTTGTACTTGCTTGGCTCAAACTTGGAGATAAACTTACAATCAGGGTAGTTTTCACACCCCCAAAATGGTCCACGGCGAGAGTTTTTTAAACTTATCTTACCACCACAATCAGGGCATGGTATCTCGCTTACTTTCTCCTCTACATTGATGCTCTTTGTGTTTTTACAATCAGGGTAGTTGCTACATGCTAAAAACTCACCGTTTCTACCATTTTTAACAACCATATCTCCACCACATTTATCACACTTCTCATCTGCAGTGGTCTCTTTTTTCTCTACTGGGTTACCCTCATCATCACATGGTTCAGTGTATTTACATTTTGGAAAGCCACTACATGCAATAAAATGCCCAAAACGTCCACTTCTTAAAAGAAGCTCATTCTCTCCACATTTAGGGCAAGTTCTTCCAAGTGGTTTGGCAGTTTTGAGTGAGACGATCTTTTCATTTCCCTCTTCGATCTGTTTCATAAAAGGTACATAGAAGTCATAAAGCAGTTTTTGCCAGTCCACTTTGCCATCACTTACTTCATCGAGTTTCTCTTCCATCTCTGCTGTAAAGTTGATGTCAACTATATTTGCAAAATGCTCCTCTAAGATCTTTGTTACAGTAAATGCCATCTCTGTTGGTATGATCTGCTTTTTTTCTATGCTTACATAGGTACGTTGTGAGAGTGTAGCTATGGTTGGTGCATAGGTAGATGGGCGACCAACTCCTTCTGCTTCAAGTTTTTTGATGAGACTTGCCTCAGAGTAGCGAGATGGTGGCTCTGTAAAATGTTGCTCAGGTTTTACAGACTGTAGTTCTGCTTTTTCACCCTCTTTGAGTGTTGGGAGAAGTTTGTCTTTGTCCTCTGCACCTGTTACTGCATAAAAACCATCAAAAATAAGCTTTCTTCCACTTGCACGGTACTCATTTTCTTCCCCTGTAAAGATGATGCTTTGTTGTTCAAAACGCGCATCTTCCATCTGACATGCCATAAAACGCTCATAGATAAGGCGATAAAGTTTGATCTCATCAGGTTTTAAAAAGCTTTGAGCAACTTCTGGAGTAAACTGAAGCATAGTAGGGCGGATAGCCTCGTGCGCTTCTTGTGCTCCTTTTGCTTTTTTTGTATAAACTTTTGGGTTTTTAGGGAGATACTTTTTACCATAACGGTTCTCTATGATCCCGCGAACTGCTCCAACTGCCTCTTTTGCAAGGTTGAGTGAGTCTGTTCTCATATAGGTGATAACCCCTGAAGTGCCATCTGGTGTTTTTACACCCTCATAGAGTGTTTGCGCTATCATCATTGTTTTTTTAGGGGTAAATCCAAGACGGCTTGATGCAGTTTGTTGGAGTGTTGAGGTCATAAATGGTGGTGGTGTTGAGCTTTTACGCTCTTTTGTTTCTATCTTGGAGATGATGAAACTATCTGCTTTGACACTCTTTTCTATTGCATGAGCCTGCTCTTTGTTTGTTATGCTCATTTTAGAGATCTTCTCACCTTTATGAGTGATGAGGTTTGCCTCTATGTTGGTTTTAAACTGTGTATCGATGCTCCAAAACTCTTGGGGAATAAAAGCCTGGATCTCACGCTCACGATCAACTACAAGTTTTAGTGTAGAGGATTGTACACGCCCACCAGAGAGCCCTTTTTGGATCTTCTTTGCCAAAAGAGGAGAGAGCTTATACCCAACAACGCGGTCTAGTATACGGCGTGCTTGTTGTGCGTTTACCATATCCATATCTATCTTACGTGAGTTTTTAAGTGCATTTTTGATGGCAGTTTTTGTAATCTCATGAAATACAATACGTGGAAGCTCCTCAGGATCTTTTTTTATAGCATGGGCAATATGCCACCCTATAGCTTCCCCCTCGCGATCCTCATCGGTCGCGATATAGATAGTATCTGCTTTTTTTGCTTTTTCTTTGATCTCTTTAACCGTAGGAGCATTCTCTTTTGCAACTGAGTATTTTGGGATGAGATGGTGAGTCTCCTCATCTACGGTGATTCCAAAGCGTGATTTTGGTAAGTCACGGATGTGCCCCTTAGAGGCGATCACCTCGTAGCCCTTACCTAAAAAGTTTTTTATAGTCTTTGCCTTTGCAGGTGACTCCACGATAATTAAATTCAAAATTTATTCCTATATATAGTATAGTGATTTGTTTTCTTCTGCGAAGTGTATCAAAAAAAAGATAAAAAGTAGAAATAGTGAAAAAATAGAAAAAAAATTAAAGATATTTTTTTGGAGGACGATGTTGTTTACATCGAGGCAAGGAAGCTGAGATACAAAATTTAAAAAGGGCGCAAGGCTCTTTCCATAGAAAAGGATTTATTATGGGTTTTAGAATTAACACAAATGTTGGTGCGATGAATGCGCACATGTATTCAACAAACAACAATGTTGCACTAGATAAAAGTTTAGCATCACTTTCATCTGGTTTACGTATCAATAAAGCAGCGGATGATTCATCTGGATTATCTATTGCAAAC
>JAMORZ010000101.1 GCA_027063295.1 Sulfurimonas sp. | reverse complement strand
AGATAATGGACAATGGGGATATGGTACTATTAAAGATGAAGCTTTAGCATCTAATACTAAATATGATACAGAAACTTCATTTCAAATACAAGTGTAATGGTAGATGGAAGTGACCCTGAACAAGTAAAGATAGCATATAAAGCGATAGAAGAGGTTTTCCAAGCGACTGTTGATCTCGGTGGTACACTCTCAGGTGAGCACGGCATTGGTCTTGCCAAAGCACCATATATGTCGATGGCGTTTTCTGATGAGGAGATGGCTTTGTTTAAGTCTATCAAAGCTGCATTTGATCCAAACAATATCTTAAACCCTGCAAAAATGGGGCTTAAATAACCTATGCACACAAAAGCTCTGCATCTCTACAAAGAGGTAAAACTTTTTTTACTCTCTTTTGTAGATAAGGAGCTTACCCTCTTTGCTGCTAGTTTGAGTTTTTACACTATTTTTACCATCATCCCCCTTTTACTCATTATGATGTCACTTCTGACTGCACTGCCTAGTTTTGAGGAGCATTATGAGACGATAAAAACTTTTATCTTCTCCAACCTTATGCCGATGCAATCAGAACTCATAGTTGAGAAGATTGATGGTTTTTTGGCAAACTCTGCAAAGATGGGTGTGATGAGTTTGGCAATGGTACTTGTTGCTTCCCTTTTGTTTTTTAGAAACTTTGAGTATATCGCCAACAAAATATTTCATGCAAAATCACGAACTCTTTGGGAGAGTATCACAACCTACTGGACGATGCTCACACTTACACCCATAGCACTTGGAGTCTCTTTTTATATCACAGGATATATCGCAACCCTTATGGCATCAAACGCACTTACAGAGGGGCTTAACATCTTACCTCTTGTACCCTATCTTATCATCTGGGCTTTGTTTTTTTTACTTTTTCAGATCTCGGCAAATACAAAAATCTTGCCAAAAGCCTCATTTATAAGCTCTCTTATTGTCTCTATTATTTTTAGTATTAGTAAAAACGGTTTTATCTACTATGTGTTTTTAAACAGATCCTATACCACGATGTATGGCTCTTTTGCTACTTTGATGTTTCTTTTTTTATGGATCTATGTTTCATGGATTATCTTTCTCTATGGACTCAAACTATGCCACCTGCTCAATCACTACTATAAACAAACAGAGATTGCACAAAACAAGTAGATAGGCAAACCATCTTTTATAGAGTGTAAGAAGTGAGAGTAAAACTGCTCCACCAAGCCACCAAACACTCACATCAACTTCGCTTTTTATCTTTCCCATTGCAATAAAAGAGCTCAGTACCCCATCAAAAAGATCTCCAAAACCAAATAGATGAAGTGCAAAACTCACAGGATAAAAAAGATTAAAAACAACACTCCATACGATTGAAAGTGGATGGAGCAGTGAAAAGTTTTGGAACATTACAACAGAGTATGGAAGCATCATAAGATAGATCCAAAATGGCAACCATAAAAAGATATATACCTTTTTTACTCCATCAAACAACTTTAAAAATACAAAGATATAAAACACACCAGCAACACTCAAGAAAAATCCCATACTAAACAGAAGTCTTGGAAAAAATGCAAGAAGTAAAACAACACTTACAAACAATGTCTGCATCGAGATAATCTTAAAACCCCTATCATATAAAATATACCCTATCAAAAACATCCCAAAAGAGCGTAGTAGAGATGGTGGCATATCTAAAAAATAGGTGTAGCAAAAAAGAAGAACTCCAAGAGATACAAAAGCATCACGGGTATAATTTCTATAGGGAAAATAGCGACTTTGAAAAAAACTATAAAAAGGGCGAAACAAAAAATAAAACAAAGCTGAGATAATCCCGATATGCAATCCACTAATAGCGATAAGATGGGAGACTCCCAATGAACTAAAAATTTTTTGTAACTCTGAACCAAATGGAAGTGCAAGAAAAAGTGCCTTATAGATATCTTGGGCATCCTTATCGCTATGTTGCTGTTGGATCTTTTGCATTAGTGTGTATTTTACACCCTGATCAGGCAAAACCTGTGAGATCCTACCTTTGAGATAAAAACCCCGAAGATACTCTAAAAAACTGATCTCTTGAACATAACCAAGATATTTCACTTTTTGAGCTTGAAGATTTTTATATTTTTTTGAAACTGAGGTATAAAATGTCACTCCATCAGATGAGCGCATTTTTAAAAGATAGTATTTTTTTGCTTTTTTCATTTTTGTATAGTGTTTTAAAACGATAGCATCTATCTTGACAGTATCAAATGCTTTAAAGTGCTTATAGTTGTTGTACTCTATCAACAAGGAGTAAAAAAGTACAACAGCCACAAAAAGAAAAAAGAGCACTATATCTTGTTTGGTTTGAAAAAGATCTACTCTCTCAATCATCACTTTAGAGTGTCGGCATATCCACCTGTGGAATATCCACTTGAGCCGACTTCGTATCTATATTTTCATACACTGTCTCTACCCCTGCTGCATATGCTGGAGCATCCACAAAACGGGTAAGTTTTTTCTGAAAAACAAGTTTAACATGCCCTGTTGGACCATTACGCTGTTTTCCAATGATAATCTCAGCATCTTCTTCCTCTTTCTCTACATAGGTTGGAGTAAACTCTTTACCCTCAGCTTTTGCTGCTTTTTCACGCTCTTTTTCCTCTTTGTAAAGGTACACATCATCACGGTACACAAAAAGGATAATATCTGCATCTTGCTCGATTGAACCTGATTCACGAATATCGCTCAGCATTGGACGTTTATCGTTTCTACTCTCTAACCCACGATTAAGCTGTGAGAGTGCAACGATAGGGATCTCAAGTTCACGTGCAAGCATCTTAAGCCCACGCGAGATCTCACTTACTTGAAGGTGACGATCTTGAGAACCAATACCCTGCATAATTTGAAGATAATCAATAACTGCTATCTCGATCTCAGGGTGTTGGTTTTTGAGTTTACGCAGTTTAGAACGCAACTGGTTGATGTTGACACTCCCTTGATCATCCACAAAAAGTTTTGCAGAGTTCATCTTATCGATCGCTCCATTGAGATCACTCCACTGCTCATCACTCATATCACCCACACGCAGTTTTTGCAAAGGGATAGAGGTCTGGATAGAGAGTAAACGCAACATCAACTGCTCTGCTGGCATCTCCAGCGAAAAAAATGCAACACCTTTTCCCTGCTGGATCAAAGAGTTTACGGTGTTGAGTATAAAAGAGGTATTATGAGTTACTGTCATATCTTCAAGTAAAAAGAGATGATTACCATCTATGGTAAATCCATAATACTCATCTACTTTATCATACTCTACTTTTATACCTGTATAAAGATGGCTTCGTTTGGAGAGTAGTTTTCTTGCTTGTTTACGTGGTACTTTTGTAGGTATCTTATCCAACTCACCTACTATTCTCAATCTATAAACATCACACTCATAGTTTATCTTTTTTATGCGTGCTTTTTTTGTTTTTATAGAAACTCTAAAACCAAGAGAATCAGCAAGAAGTTTTATCTCACGTGCAAGTTTTTCATCTTTTTGTACTATCTCAAAAACATGAAATCTATCATCATAATAACCATCACTGTCTATGAGACCTGCAAGAAGTTCAAGTCTGTTTTTTGCTGAGTTTTGAAGATACTTGTGTGGTATATGTTTATTGTTTAAAAGATCTAAATCTCTAAGTTTCTTTTGTAGCGATTTATCTTTTTTTTTCGATATATCGCGCTCTCCTGATGTTATACTATAAATGGGGCATTTACCTTCAGGCTGTTGTGTAGAGAGTTGCAACTCCAATCTTGAAGCATACCCACCAAGATACTCTATGATTTGACTATCTGTAGTTGCTATATTCACATTTGAACTCGTACCATCTCCAAGCCAGAGACCTAAAAAGTAAGGCTCTATTGGGAGTTTACGTTTTTTAAACTCTACTGCTACTTTATACCCTTTATAGTTTGAGTGAAAACGTTTGGACTTTTTGTTATACTCACCCACTTCAATATTTAAAATATCACCATGTTTGTGTTTCCCTTCATTACGGGAGCGTTTAAGTGAAAGTATATGGGATTCATTGACACGGTAATCGATTCCTTTGTTTTGTCTCACCCAATACATCTTCTCCCGACCACGAGCCAAAGAGAGAACATTTCTTGGTGTGGAATCATCACCCATAAGCTTATCGCCTACTTTTATATCCTCTACATTTTTCAATGTGCCATCAAACATGAAAACCTTTGTTCCCTTACCCAAACATTTCCCCATCGCTGGACGAGCGGCGATGATGACAAGATCACCTTTTCCAAACCCTGTTGTCATACGATTGAGCTCTTTAAATCCTGTATCAACACCAACAAGTACAGAGTTTCCACGAGCTTTCATCTCTTTGATATACTCCATAGTATCAAAGGTCATTTTTGGCGAGTCTTTAAAGTCACTTGTTTGGTTTTCCTGTGTGATCTCATAAAGTTTTTTCTCTACAATATCCACCACCTCAGCAGATGGTAACTCCTCCTCAACTGTTACACGCTTTATCTCTGTTGTAAGTGTTAAAAGGTGGCGTTTGAGTGATTTGTCTTTTACCTCATCTACATAAGCCTGTGTATTTGCGATTGGATTTGCTGCTAGTATCTCAAGAAGAACCTGCTCATCAAATTTTTTTGCTTTGATAAGCTCTTTTTTGATAAACTCCTCATCTATGGGCTGATCTTTTTGTAAAAGTGTAAGCATCGCCTTGAAGATATCTTGATGAGCAGGGAGGTAGAAATCCTCCACCTTTAAAATCACACTAAGCTCATCAAACTGACTTGGCTCAAAAATAATCGAACTTAAAATACTTCGCTCAAAGGCAAGGTTGTAAAGGTTATCTTGCATTGTTTATCCTCATTATTAGCTCTTTTAAATATGTCACTAAAGGTGTAATTTTTTTATTTTCTTCTATACTTAATTCTAAAACTTTTTCTATTTCTATTTTCTTATCTTTTAAAAGTAATATGAGCTCCTCTTCAAGTTCTTCAAGCTTTGTTTTACATACATAAAATACTTCCTCTTCATCAAGGCCAAAATAACCATGTGCAATAATATTTCTAAAATCTACAATTTTTCTGTATTTTTTATCTTGTAAAAAATTAGTTTGCAAAAGTACCCTTGTTGCTTCTCCTAAAATCTCAAGCTCTCTAATGGTAGAATCCCAAGCCATCTCATGCCATCTTAGTGACTCTCCATCTTCAAACTCTTGAGTATATCTTCCAATTTTATTAATAGCAATAAAAATATCTACTATATAGAGTCTGAAGTCTCTACTAGACATAGATAACTTCCTTATCGACATACTCTTTTACTAAGAGTCTGAGTTGCTTCTCTTTACCAAGATCAACAGCTTTTCCAAAACTCTCTTCAAGCATATACTTTAAATCAAAAAACTTATCAAATGAAGATGGCATATCAACTAAAATATCTATATCACTATCTTCTCGTGCTTCATCACGTGCATAACTTCCAAAAAGTCCTATCTTCTCTACCTGGTATTTTTCTCTCAGCTCCTCTTTGTGCTGCTTTAAAAACTCCAAAATATACTCTTTAGTCATCACCCTGCTCCGCCATCTTCTCAACCTCATAGACAAACTTATCTACAAGCTCCCTCTCATCGAGGTTGGCAACAACTTCCCCTTTGACCATCACAAGCCCTTTGCCTTTTCCGTATGCGATCGCCACATCAGCATGAGCTGCTTCACCTATGGCATTGACCACACACCCCATCACTGAGACATTAAGCGGCTTTGTGATATGTTTTGTGCGACGCTCTATCTCACTAACTGCACTAACAAGATCAGCTTCGATCCGTCCACATGTAGGGCATGAGATGATGTTAAGCCCATCTGGCATCGCACCAGAGTCTTTGAGGATTGCACGGGCAACATTTATCTCCTCTTCTAGCTCCCCTGTGATACTTACACGCATTGTATCACCTATCCCATCAAGCAAAAGTGAGCCAAGTCCTATGGCACTTTTAACTGTGGCGTGAAAAAGAGTTCCCGCTTCTGTAACACCCAAGTGAAACGGGTAGTTGTTTTTTGGTCTAAGCATCCTGTATGCTGCAACAGTGCGTTCTACGTCACTTGCTTTGAGACTTATCTTGATATCATCAAACCCCAAATCCTCTAAAAACTTGATGTTGTACTCAGCAGAAGCCACCATCGCCTCAGCTGTTGGACCATACTTGTTATCAAACTCTTTTTCCAAACTCCCTGCGTTTACACCGATGCGGATAGGAAGATTTCTCTCTTTGCAAGCTTTGACAATCTCTTTGATTTTACTCTTGTCACTGATATTGCCAGGATTAAAACGGATACAGTCCACCGACTCTGCTGCGATAAGTGCAAGTTTGTAGTTGAAGTGGATATCTGCAACAAGGGGAAGTTCTATCTGTTCTTTGATAGACTTAAGTGCGAGTGCATCTTGCATATCTGGCACAGCCACACGAACTATATCACACCCTGCAAAATGGAGTCTTTTTACCTGAGCAACGGTTGCTTCAACATCGTGGGTATTGGAGTAAGTCATCGACTGTGTAGAGATTGGTGCATCACCACCAACAGCTACATTGCCGACATATATTTTTTTGGTTGGGTATCTTTTTATCATAAAAAGATTTTACCCCTTTTATAATGAAAAAAGGCTTTAGAGATCCAACTCTGATATCTTTTTTGGTTTTGAAAAGTAGTATCCTTGAAAATACTCACACCCAAGCTCTTTTAAAAATGCAACATGTTCTTTGGTTTCCACACCCTCTGCTATCACATCTATCTGAAGGGTTTCGCACATAAGCAAAATACTCTTTATAATAGCCACATCACTTTTATCACTCAGCATATTTCTTACAAATGATTGATCTATTTTCACTTGATTGAGTGGTAGATTTTTAAGATATTGAAGTGAGGAATAACCTGTTCCAAAATCATCTAAGGAGATTTGAATCCCTATCTTCTTGAGTTGATGCATCTTCTCAATCACCTTTTCAATATCTTTTACAACAACAGTCTCTGTAAGCTCCACCTTAAGATGCTTTGGATCTATTTTATATTTTTGTACCTCTTCTTTCACTAAGGCTAAAAAATCTTCATCCATAAATTGTTTTGCACTTACATTAACAGCAATTTCATAATGTGCATAATGTTTCATTTTGGAAAAAAATGCTAACTGTGCAGCAGCCTTTTGTATTACAATACGGCCAATTTCAACAATTAAGCCTGTCCTTTCAGCAATAGGGATAAAATCATTTGGTGCTATAACTTTTCCAGTTTTATTCCAACGGATAAGAGCTTCAAAAGCATATATCTTCTCCTCTGTGTCATATTGAGGTTGATAATATAATTCAAATTGATTTTTCTGTATGGCTTCTAAAAGTTCAGTGTAAATATTTACCTGCTTTTGTGCTGCATTTTGATAGTTTTTATCATAGTAAGAGATACGGTGCTGACTTCCCTTTGCACTGTGAAGTGCCATCTCTGCATCTTGTATTATTTTTGATGCATTCCTATCACTACTACTATATATATTGATCCCTATTTCTATTATAATGTTAAGCTGCTTTTTATCTATTTTATAAGGTTGAGTCAAGATAGTTCGTATATATTCAGTGATTAGCTTACTCTCTTCAAATGTTTTATCTTTAAGCTTATCAAAAGTATCAAACCAAAGACAAAACTTATCAGCACCTATTCTGCTTACTAATGTAACACCATCAAGTGACTGTAGCCTTTCTGCTACTTTTTGTAATAAAACATCACCAGTATCATAACCAAATGCTTCATTTATAAGTTTAAACTCACATATATTCAGCATAAAGATAACACCCCATTGCTTTGAGCTCGATGTTTGTAAATATTCTTCAAGTTGCTGTAATAAAAGTGCTTGGTTTGGTAAACTAGTTAAGGTATCATATCTTTGAAGATAATTTAGCTTTGCTTCCGTTGTTTTTTGCAAGCTTATATCTATAAAACTTGCTATAAAGTATTCAACATCACCATTTTCGTCTAATACACTTTGAATTGTTAAATATTCTGGATAGATTGTTCCATCTTTTCGTTTATTGTAGATCTCCCCATTCCAATAATGATGTTCGTGCAAACTTTTGTGCATATTTTTATAGAACTCTTCATCTTGCTTACCCGATTTTAAAAGTGCAGGTGTATTTCCTATCACCTCTTCTTTGGCATACCCTGTGATCTCTAAAAATGCACGATTTACCTCAATAATCTTGTGTTTTTTATCAGTAATTGCCATACCATTTTGTGTTTCAAATGCAACTGCTGCAATTTTGAGTGCTTCATGAGAGCTATTGATCCTATCAAGCATTGTATTTACTTCATCATAAAGATGTGTATATTCGTTATTACCTTTTACATCTATCTTCTCTGAAAGTTTTTCTTTAAATTCAATTTTTTCTAAAAATTTCACAAGTTTTAAAATAGGAGCAGTAAATTTTTTTGCGAAATAATTTGCAAGTAAAACTGAGAAAAAACCTATAAGGAAAAAAGCCATAATAATTTTGTCTATATTTTCTAAAAAAACATCATAAAGAGAACGGATTTCAATATCAAGATAAACATATCCTAAATGATTCTCTTGATATTGTGCTTTTGTTAAAACCTCTACATGATTTTTATCCATATAAAATATTGGCTTGACATTTTTTACAAGCCTTTTAACACGGAAATTTTTATCTTCTTTGCTAAATTGATAAACTGGTGTTGCATCTAACTTGTAAAGCACCATATATTTGAGATTTTTAAAAGAATACAATGAAGTTGTTATATCTGCTGCAGCACTTACATCATTTAGTAAAATAATTTTAGCAACATTCTGTCCAATAACATCACTTACAGTGTTCACAAGAGCCTTAGTTTGTGCTGTTTGATCATCTTTATACCATAAGACAAAAAGAGACAAACCCAATAATGTATTTAGAATTGTTACAACAACAATTATTGTTGTCAACCATTTTTTAATAGACCCCTTATAATGTTTCAAATCAATCCTATTAGTTTTTATTTTGAGACGGATTTTCTACTGGAACATTATCATCATTTCCCCACTCTTTCCATGAGCCATCATACACAGATGCTTTAAATCCAAGTTTGTTAAGTACAATATAGTTCAGTGCAGCCTCAGCGCCACCATCACAATATAAAATAATCTCTTTATCTTTAGGAAGATCTTTATATATCTTTTCAAGTTCTGAAAAATCTTTCATCTTGCTTCCATCTTTAGTAACCGAGAAGTTATTTGTACATGCATAGTTTTTTGCTGTTGGTATATGCCCAAAACGTTTAGCGATGGACTCTTTTCCCATATATGAAGCTGTTTTTCTCCCATCTATAATCGTTTTTTTGTTAATTGCCATCAGTGTACTAAGTTTTGTTTCTATCTCTTTATTGTTAACTCGTGGCACAAACTCACTGCGTTTTACAACACTCTCTTTTGTTGTAATAGGAAGATTTCTCTCAAGGTAATGACCATATGCATATTTCAACAACCCTACATTTTTATGCCCAAGTACTTCAAGTATCCAGTATGCTCTGGCTGCCCAAAAGAACTGACCATTGTCATAGATGACGACTAAAGAGTCGTTTTGTATCCCTGCATTTGAAAAAAGTTCCTTTAAAAAATCAAGTTTTGGCATTTTCCATGTCTGTGCATCGAAAAGATTTTTTAACCCTGGGATGTTTATAGCACCCTCTACATGCCCTTTTTTATAAGCATCATAATCACGGATATCTAAAATAACAACCTTTTTATTTGTTATATTTTCTTTTAGCCATGAAACAGGAACGATTGTGGGCATATCTTTTGCCAAAGCAAGTGATGTGGAAAAAAGAAGTAATAGTGTCACAAACAGCTTTATCATGGGAGATCCTTTAAAATTTAATATCCTAAATCGTATCTCCCAGTCACTTAAACTGTCATTAATTCCTAAAATTTAAAATCTAAATTGGTATAAATATAACGACCTGGCTCATTCAAAAGCATGACATCGCTGCTACCACCAGCACTTACAAGAATCAGATCAGCTCCTGTATTGCTTAGTGCATATGTCTTATCTAAGATATTGTTTACACCAAGAGTTATATCAAACTTCTTGTTGATTGCATGTTTTACTTTTGCATTGAGGATTGCCCAGCTATCAAGCACTTGCTCACCATTCTCATCATCTATCTCATCCCATTTATC
>JAMORZ010000100.1 GCA_027063295.1 Sulfurimonas sp. | reverse complement strand
AGACAAAAGTGATCCATGTAGGGTATGAAGATCCCGATGGAAAAAACTTTACTGCGTTTGTAAAGACTCTCAAGCTTATCAAGATGGAGCTTATCCCTATTGTAAGATTTGAGTTAGGGCTTTAATGTTTCTTGCAATAACAATTTTTCTTTTTACTTTGGTTTTTGTTATCATACAACCACGAGGCGTACAGATAGGTACATCTGCGATCATAGGTGCATCTGTTGCATTTATTTTTGATGTAGTAAGCTTTCAGGATATAGTTGTTGTTTTTGATATCATCTGGGATGCAACACTTGCATTTATTGGGATTATTATACTCTCTATGATTTTAGATGAGATAGGTTTTTTTGAGTGGTCAGCACTTAAAATGGCAAAACTCTCCCATGGAAGTGGTGTGAAAATGTTTTTTTACTCCATACTGTTAGGTGCAATAGTTTCAGCACTTTTCGCTAATGATGGAGCTGCTCTTATACTCACCCCTATCTTACTTTCAAAAATGAAAATACTGCGTTTAGATACAAAAACTATCTTGGCATTTTTACTCGCGGGTGGATTTATCAGCGATAGTGCATCGTTACCTTTTGTTTTTTCAAACTTAACAAATATCGTTACAGCAAACTACTTCTCTATCGGTTTTACACATTTCTTAGCAAATATGATACTCCCTTATGTTGTTAGTGTTGGAGTTAGTATGCTCTTACTTTATCTTCTCCTTCATAAAGATATACCAAAACAAGTAGATATCTCTCTACTTCCAGCTCCAAAAGATGCCATTAAACATCAGGGGCTTTTTAGATTTTCTTGGTTTTTTTTGGCTTTTCTTTTTAGTTCTTATTTTATTGGTGAGATTTATAAACTTCCGATCTCTTTGTTTGCACTTGGTGGAGCTTTGATCTTTTTACTTATTGCATCCTTTACTAAAACTATCCAAGCAAAAAATATAATAAAAGAAGCACCATGGCAAGTAGTTTGGTTTTCTCTTGGACTCTACATTGTAGTGTATGGCCTTAAAAATGCAGGATTGACCCATGAGATAAGCTCTATTTTATACACACTCAATATGCACTCACCTCTTGTTGGAGTTGTCGGAACTGGTTTTTTATCTGCTTTTTTATCTGCATTTATGAATAATATGCCCACAATCATGGTAATGGATATCGCCCTGCAAGATATAGGCAATGAAGCGATGATATATGCCAACATCATAGGATGTAATCTTGGTCCAAAGATGACACCTTTTGGCTCACTTGCAACACTTTTATGGCTTCACACACTACAAAAAAAGGGTGTAACAATCAGTTTTTGGAGTTATTCTAAGTTTGGTTTGCTTATCACTCCACCTGTACTTTTGGTGGTTCTACTTACATTGCTCTAAACTTGGCTATAATGTCATAAATATTAATGACGGAAAAACCAAATGACAAATAAAACACAAAACCAACACTTAGAGCTTGGGCTCATCAACACACTTATTATCGATAGACTTACAACTCCAGGAGCTTATCTTATGGCTCAAGATGGCAAAGATGTACTTCTTCCAGGTCAGTACCTCACACAAGAGATGAAAGAGGGAGATATGATTGATGTTTTTCTCTATACAGATTCAGAAGACAGGCTTATAGCAACTACACTCACACCAAAGGCTATGCTTGATGAGTTTGCACTTTTAGAGGTTGTTGATGTTGCACCTTTTGGAGCATTTTTAGACTGGGGACTGCCAAAAGATCTTCTTATCCCTACAAAACTGCAAAAAACTCCTTGTAAAGTTGGTGAAAAACATTTTATCAAAGTTATTTATGATGAGCGAACCCATAGACTTGTAGGAAGCGAAAAACTTGGTGATTTTTTTGAGAGACGAATCCGTGGACTAAAACCACATCAAGAGGTTGAAATTATCATCATCACAAAAACACCTCTTGGTTTCAAATGTATCGTTGAGGGTAAATATGAAGGTCTCATCTACCACAATGAGATTTTTGAAAATATCTCAATTGGTGAGAAAAAAACAGCTTACATTAAAACCATAAGAAAAGATGGAAATATAGATCTCTCGCTTCGTAAAATAGGTGATAAAAACTCAGATGGTTCAAAAGAGAAAATTCTCTCTTTACTAAAAGAGAACAAAGGGATACTCCCTTACAATACAAAAACAGACCCACAGCTTCTCAAAGAGGTGTTTGGTATGAGTAAAAAAGAGTTCAAGCGCAGTGTAAATGCACTTGCACAAGAGGATATGATAGATATCAAAGAAACAGGGCTTTATCTAAAATAATGGCAAAGAAAAAACAAAGCATAGATCTTAGTTCAAAAGAACTCAGCTTTAGTGAGAAAGATAGAGAGTATAAACTTCTGTGTTTTTATCCAGATAAAATGATTGTAGATGTGATGGTATATGAAAACTCTAAAAAAATTGGCTTAGATGAACTACCTTTTGCACACTTGCCAAAAAAACTCAAAAAAATAATCAAGCCAAACTAGGAGAATGCTCTTAGCAAAAGGCTAAGAAATATAGAGTATGTCTTGATAGAATCAGATACAAGACTATACAAGGAGAATCGTAAAAGTATTATATACCTTAATTGTTACAAAACTGTTAATAGATTTAAAATATTGTGTTATCATACAACAACAAAAAAAAGGGAGATAATATGTCTAATGTAAAAAAATGTAACTCACTTCAAGAGGTAAGAGATGAGATCGATCTTTTAGATGCAAAACTTGTAGAGCTTATCTCTCAAAGAAGCCACCTTATCCGTCAAGCTGCTGCGTTTAAGAACTCCGTAGATGAAGTGAAAGCATCTGATCGTATCGATGATATTATGCAAAGGGTTAGAAAGCTTGCTATTGAAAAAGGGATCAATCCAAATATGATAAGTGATCTTTTTTCTGTTATGATTAATGAGATGGTAGAGACTGAGATCTCAGAATTTAGAAATGCAAATAACTTCTAGCATACAAGTGTATAGAGAAAATTCTCTATACAGCATGTGCTAGTTTTTCAACACCCTCTTTGATAACTTTGATACTCTCGTGTGTACTTGTTGAGAGTTTATTCATCTCAAGAACATCTAAAATCATATTTTCCGTTGTCGCAGCATTTTTCGAGTAACTTTCAAGTGTTCCTATTGCAAGTCTTACACCTATCTCAATAGCATCACCAACTTCGTCTACTTTTCCTGATGCATCCATTGATACTTCTGAGAGTGATTCAATACTTGCTGAGTTTCTATTCATCTGATCACTACTATCACTTACAGACTGAATTACAACATTGATAGTTGCATTGATCTCTGCAAGGGATTTTTGAGTACGCTCTGCAAGTTTTCTTACTTCATCAGCAACTACGGCAAATCCACGACCGTGCTCGCCAGCACGTGCAGCTTCTATGGCTGCATTGAGTGCAAGTAGGTTTGTCTGATCTGCAATATCTGCTATAACATTGATTACATCTTTTACTTGTTCTGTGTCAGAAGAGACTTTACTGAGTTCATCTGCAAGAATATTTTGTGTAGATGAAGCTTCTTGAAGTTTATTTGCAATATCTGCCATCTCAGATTTGATCTCAAAGATTTTTTCACTTACAACTTCAATATTTTCTTTGGACTCTTTTGCATCAGCGATATCAGATGAGAGAACAGAACGCAACTCTTCACCCATCGCAACAACAGATTCAACAAGTTCGCGCTCACTTGTGATATTTTTACTCACATACTCAAAATCTTTGTTAATATCTGCGATGATATCTTCGATATTGTGAGCTTTCTCATCTGTGTCAATCGCTTTTTGAAAAATCTCTTGAAATCTATTCATACTTTGGGCTGCTTCATTAAGCTCAGCATTCCAATCACTTTTAAGCTTGATCTTCTCACCATGTTCAAGCTGATTTAATTGCTCGATTAATGATTTTGTCATATCAACACCATTGGCCTTTTCATCCAAATCGTGCATGAGGATCACAACAGCAATCACATACTGAACAATCTGACCAATCAAATTGTCAGTGAAAAAAGTACCATTTATAAGGAGTAAAACAATACCGACATAATGCACAAAACGCATACGAAAAAAGAGTGAGTGTACCATAATGTTAACCTTGTGTTAAATTGTGTTAACACTATTGTACCTAAATTTTACAAAGTTTATCAAACTATGAAGAAATTTTAATGAGGAGAAAAGCGACAAAGCGCTTTTCTTATTTGTATCTGTAAGTGATACGACCTTTATCAAGTGAATATGGAGTAAGCTCCAGTTTAACACGATCACCTGGAAGAATTTTAATATAGTGCATTCTCATTTTACCAGCAATGTGGCAAAGAATGATATGCCCATTTTCTAACTCAACACGGAAAGTTGCGTTTGGCAATGCCTCAATAATCTTGCCATCAACTTCAATAACGTCTGCTTTAGCCATTTTTTAGTCCTTTTTTACTCTTAAGCAAGAGATAATATTTCAGCTTTACCGTTGATAACTGCAACAGTATGCTCGTAATGTGAACCGCGTAAACCATCGCTACTCACAACATCCCACTCATTTTCTAAAATGATTGGTTTTGATTCTTTTTGACATATCATAGGTTCTAAACAAAAAACCATCCCATTTTTTATCTTTGGTCCTGCCTTTGGATTGCTTCCTTCAAGATAGTTTGGAATCTCTGGCTCTTCATGTGGTTTTTTCCCAATACCATGACCACAAAAATTTCTTAAAGGAACAAAACCAGCATCTAAGATAAACTTTTCCATAAGATGTGAAAGTTGTTTAAAACGCATCCCCTCTTTGATGTTCTCTATTGCATAGTACAAAGTATCTTTTGCACATGCTATGAGAGCCTCATCTTCTGCACTGATACTACCAACAGGAACTGTAATAGCAGCATCGCCATACCAACCATCAAGCTCACTACCAATATCATAACCAATCACATCACCCTCTTGAAGTTTGTAATCAGTAGGAATACCATGGATAATAACTTGATTTAATGAAGTACACACTGCATTTGGAAAACCATAAAGCCCTTTAAAAGATGGTCTAGCACCATGACTTCTAATATAATCTTCAGCCATAGCATCAAGCTCTTTTAAACTCATACCAACTTTAGTGTTTTCTTTGAGGAGGTTTAATGCACCACCAACAATCTTGTTGGCAGCACGAAGTTTTTCTATCTCTTGTGGTTTTCTAAGCGCAATCGCCATCGTTATAAACCGACTGCACTTAGTGTTTCGTATTTGCTCATATATATCTGAGCCTCAATTTTTCTCATTGTATCAAGTGCTACTTGAACAACGATTAAAACTGCTGTACCACCAAAGAAGAAAGGAACACCCATCCCTTTAATAATCATAAATGGTAAAGTTGCAACAAGACCTAAATAAAATGCGCCTGTAACTGTTAAGTTAGAAGCTGTTGTATTTAAGAACTCTTTTGTTGCCTCACCAGTACGAATACCAGGGATAAATCCACCTTGACGTTTTAAGTTGTCTGCAATATCTTTTGCATTAAATGTAATACTTGCATAGAAAAATGCAAAGAAGATTACAAAAACAAAAGTTAAAAAGTTAAAAAAGTAACTATTTGGATTTAAAAAGTCAGCAATATGCTGAATAGTAGGATTAGTACTACTTGATAAAACCGTCATTGGAAACATTAAAATCGCCGAAGCAAAGATAACAGGGATAACACCTGCTAAGTTTACTTTAATAGGGATATAGTTCATTACACGTTTGTTTTGGTTTTGCATCATAGTTTTTTTCGCATATGTTACTGGAACACGACGCTCACCAAGTTCAACATAAATAATAATAGCAATAGTTGCAAAAATAAGTGCAAGGATACCAAGAACAGTTAAAAAGCTCATAGCACCTGTATTTACCATAGTTATTGTTTGACCAATAGCACCAGGAATAGCAGATACAATACCAGCAAAGATAATTAATGAGATACCATTACCGATACCACTTTGAGTGATCTGCTCACCAATCCACATAAGAAGCATAGTTCCTGCAAGCATTGAAACTGCAGAAAGAATGATAAATGTAGTGTGGTCTGCTAAAATTGCACTATTACCACTAGGACCAGTCAGACTTTGAAGTCCAACACTAACACCAATCGCTTGAATAATCGTTATCACAATAGTCGCATAACGGATAATTTGCATATATTTCACCATTCCATCACGCTCTTTTTTCATTTGACCAAGAGTTGGAAATGTAGCAGCTAAAAGTTCCATAATAATAGAAGCAGTGATATAAGGCATAATACCTAGTGAAATTATTGAGAGTCTTTGTACTGCGTTTCCGCTGAACATATTAAATAGACCAAGTGCATCTGATTGGTGTGAGTCGAAGAATGAAGCTATAACAGCTGCATCTACGCCAGGTACTGGCACATAAGCCAGTAGGCGATAGATAAATAAAAAACCGATAGTAATAAGTATCTTATTAACTAGATTTTTATTCACGATTAGTTACCTGTTGTTGTAACGTTTTCGTCTTTAATTTTCGATGCTAAATCTTTTGCAGAAGCACCTACTAGTTTGATTTTCGTTACAGAGTTAGCAACTTTGTGAACACCACGGATAGATTCCATTGTGATCTCAGCTAGTTCTGCAACAGCTTTGATTTTCTCAACGTTGATTACATATGGTTTTTCAACACGTGAAGTAAAACCGATTTTTGGTAAACGTTTTGCAAGTGGTTGTTGACCACCCTCAAAGTTACGTTTTCTTTTGTAACCTGTACGAGATTTTTGACCTTTTTGACCACGTGTAGCAGTCTTACCCATACCACTACCTTGACCACGTCCAACTCTCTTACGAGAGTGAGTTGAACCTTCTGCTGGTGTTAAGTTTTCAATACCCATTATCTATCCTTTAATACGAGATAGTGCTTCAATTGTAGCACGTACTAGTGTGTTTGGATTGTTAGAACCGATAGACTTAGTAAGGATATCTTGGATACCTGCAAGTTCTAAAACAGGACGAGCAGCTCCACCAGCGATAACCCCAGTACCCTCAGATGCTGGCTTAAGTAAAACACGGCTTGCATTATACTTATGCTCAATATCGTGAGCAATAGTAGAACCTTTAATCTTAACAGTTGTTAAGTTTTTAAATGCATTATCTACTGCTTTACGGATAGCATCTGGAACCTCTTTCGCTTTTCCTACACCATATCCAACTGTACCATTTTTGTCACCAACAACGATAAGAGCAGTAAAACGGAAACGTCTACCACCTTTAACAACTTTAGTAACACGACCAATATTTACAATTGATTCTTCAAAATCATCTCTATTGATTTCCATCTTAGCCCCTAGAACTTAATTTCGTTTGCACGAAGTGCATCACCAAATGCAGCAATTACGCCGTGGTATTGGTAACCATTACGATCAAAAACAATGTTAGTGATGTTAGCTTCTTTAAGTTTAGCAGCAAATGCCTCACCAAGTGCAGCAGCACCTTCTTTGTTAGATCTGTGACCTGTAGCCTTAGAGTGTAGAGCACATAAAGTTGTTGCAGTCGCATCATCAATAGCTTGTACACTTAGGTAACGGTTAGACTTAAATACAGAAACACGAGGAAGTTCAGCACTACCAGATATTTTTGCACGAATACGACGCTTACGCTTTAAACGGTTAGCGATTTTGCTTTTTAATACTTTAGCATTCATTCTATCTTCCTCCCTTATTTCTTAGCAGTTTTACCGGCTTTACGCACGATATGCTCATCTAAGTATTTAACACCTTTACCTTTGTACGGCTCTGGTGGACGGAAACTTCTAATCTCAGCAGCTACTTGACCAACAAGTTGTTTGTCATGGCTTTTAAGAGTGATAACGTTTTTCTCTACAGAAGCTTCAAGACCTTCTGGTAAAGGATAATCGATATCGTGAGAGAAACCAAGTTGAAGATTAAGAGTTTTACCTTTAACAGCAGCTCTGTAACCAACACCATTGATCTCAAGTTTCTTCTCATAACCAGTAGTTAAACCAGTAACGATGTTTTGTGAAAGTGCTCTGTAAGTTCCCCAGAAAGCTCTATGCTCACGGCTATCAGAAAGATTTTTAAAAGTAAGAGTAGTTCCCTCTACAGAAAACTCAACATTACCTTTAGTATCTAAATCAACACTCGTTTTACCTTTTGTAAAAGTAATAACATTTCCATTTGTAGTAACTTGAATATCACTACCAAAATCTACAGGATTTTTTCCAATTCTTGACATGCTATACTCCTACCATACCGTACACATAACTTCACCACCAATACCAAGCTCATAAGCTTTGTCATTTGGTAGTACGCCATGTGATGTACTTACTATAATAGTACCATAACCGTTTTTGAAACGTTTGATCTCTTCTTTACCTTTGTAAACACGTCTACCAGGTTTAGAAACTCTTTTCATTTCATTGATTACAGTTTTACCATTTTCATCGTACTTAAGTACAACTTTAATAGTTTTCTTAACACCATCTTCGATTACATTAGCAGACTCTAAGTAACCTTTTTCAACTAAGATATTTGCTACAGCTTCAACACTCTTAGAGTGAACAAGAGTTGTAACTGGTAATCTTCTCATACCTGCATTACGAACACGCGTTAATGCATCTGATACTAGATCATTAATTGCCATTTATTTTTCCTTAATGTGAGTGTTTTTCAACACTTGCGATTGTTAGGAGTTTCCACTCAATAGAACGCTTCTGGAAGTAATTCCATAAGCTATGCTAACACTGAGTTTCCCTCGGCGGGAAGCCCAATGCACTAGTGCATTTTGAATTACTCAGAAGAGTTGTTCTACCAAGAAGACTTTCTAACACCTGGGATTAATCCCTTATTTGCCATCTCTCTAAAACATACACGGCAGATTCCAAAATCTCTAAGTACAGAGTGTGGACGACCACAGATTTGACATCTTGTGTAACCACGTACTTTAAATTTAGGTGTACGTGCCGCTTTTGCGATCATTGACTTCTTAGCCATTAGTTGCTCCCTTTAGTAAAAGGCATACCAAGTTTCTCTAAAAGAGTTACCCCTGCCTTATCTGAATCAGCTGTAGTTACAATAGTGATATTCATACCATGGATTTGCATGATATCATCATAACTTACTTCTGGGAAGATCAGTTGCTCTTGAAGACCGAAGTTATAGTTACCACGACCATCAAAACCATTTCTTGGAACACCACGGAAATCTTTCACACGTGGAAGTGCGATAGAGATAAGGCGATCTAAGAAGTTGTACATATTTTCACCACGAAGTGTTACACGAACACCAACTGGCATACCTTCACGAACTTTAAAACCTGCAACAGATTTCTTAGCGATTACTGTTGAAGCTTTTTGACCAGCGATAGTAGTGATAGTATCTTCAATGTTTTTGATAAGTTTATTATCTTTCATAGCAAAACCAGCACCAACAGAGATGATAATCTTCTCTACTTTTGGTGTTTGCATTGGGTTTTTGATCCCAAGGTCAGCTTGAAGTTCAGATCTTAAACCTAAATATTTTTCTTTTAAACGAGCCATCTAATTATGCCTCCACTTTACGTACATTTGAAACATCGATAGGCATCTCTTTATTGATATGACCACCTTTTGTGTTCTCTTCAGTTGGTTTGATAGCTTTTTTAGCGATCTTACAACCCTCAACGATAACCTTGTTTTTCTTAGGCATAACTGCTAAAACAGTTGCCTTAGTTCCACGGTCATCTCCAGCGATAATCTCTACAGTATCACCTTTTTTGAAATTAAACTTTGCCATTAAACAACCTCCGGTGCAAGAGATACAATTTTCATAAAACCAGCATAACGAACTTCACGACCTACAGGTCCGAAGATACGAGTACCGATTGGCTCTCTCTTGTCATCAAGGATTACAGCTGCATTGTCATCAAAACGGATAAGTGATCCATTTTCACGTTGAACCTCTTTATGAGTTCTAACGATAACAGCTTTAACAACCTTACCTTTTTTCACTTTAGCAGTTGGAGTCGCTTTTTTTACAGAAGCAACGATAACATCACCTACAGAAGCATAGCGACGTTTAGAACCACCAAGAACCTTAATACACATAATCTCTTTAGCACCTGTATTATCAGCTACAGTTAAACGAGTAAAACCTTGGATCATACTACGCTCCTTTTACCACTGACTTAAGTCTAAAAGATTTAGTCTTAGACATTGGACGACATTCGATTGCAACAACCTCGTCTCCAACTTTACACTCATTACGCTCATCATGTACTAAGTACTTTTTGAAACGTTTTACAACTTTATGGTAACGAGGATGCATTACACGGCGC
>JAMORZ010000099.1 GCA_027063295.1 Sulfurimonas sp. | reverse complement strand
CCTCTAAAAAACAACAACTCAATCTTTTTTGCGCACCACTTTCACAAATGCTTGATATGAATGATCCACTCATTGCTTTGGCAGACACGATTGACTGGAAAATCTTTGAAGATGATTTTGAAAATAAATCTTACTGAATTACTGTCTTAGATTTTAGGGGCATTATAAAAAGTTGCATAGCCAATACATTACTCAATAACAATGTATCGGCTACCTTCAGTCGCTATACATTAATCCAAAAAACTCTTACTAAATCACCAATTCAAAAAGCTCTCACTGCAATACAAAATAAACTTGAGTCTATTACAATCAACTTAATTAAATAAATTTACTAAATATATACTTGACAAGTAAACACTCAATATGTATAATACTTGCATCTTTTTTATGAAAAGGAGCATTAAACAACTATGTCTAAAGAAGAATTACAACAAGAAGAGATTGCTCAAGAGGAGCAACCTCAAGAAGAAACAGAACAAATTTCAAATGATGAGGCAGAAGCAGAAGCTGAAGCAGTTGAAAATGAATTTGAACTGCTAGAAGCTGAACTTGCAACACTTAAAGATAAGTATGCACGTGTTCACGCTGATTTTGATAATATTAAAAAACGTTTAGAGCGTGAAAAATACACAGCAGTTGAGTATGCAAATGAAAAGTTTGCAAAAGATATGATCCCTGTACTTGACTCACTTCAAGGAGCTTTGGCATCTGCTGAGGGTGATGCAGACAAAGCTGAGCTTTTTGATAAACTCAAAGAGGGGATTGAGCTTACTTACAAACAACTTGTAAGTGCATTGGAGAAAAATGGAGTAACAATGGTTGCACACGATGAGCCGTTTGATCCAAATATTCACAATGCAGTACAAAGCGTTGATAGTGATGAAGTGGAATCTGGTCAGATTGTACAAACATTCCAAACAGGATACAAGTACAAAGAGCGTCCACTTCGTGAAGCGATGGTTGTCGTAGCAAATTAGATTTTGCTTGTGCCACTTAGGTGGCAGAACTTATTTTTAAAATAGTATATACTTTCAGCGTTTTAAAAATAAAAGATAAAAATAACAATTAAAAAGGAAAGATTATGAGCAAAGTAATAGGTATAGATTTAGGAACAACAAATTCATGTGTAGCAGTTTATGAAGGTGGGGAAGCAAAAGTTATCCCAAATGCAGAGGGTAAAAATACTACTCCTTCAGTAGTTGCGTTTACAGACAAAGGTGAGGTTTTAGTGGGTGACCCTGCAAAACGTCAAGCTATCACAAACCCTGAGAAAACTATCTCTTCTATTAAGAGAATTATGGGTCTTATGATGAATGAGGAGAATGCTAAAGAAGCACACGACAAAGTAACATACAGCATCGTAGATAAAGATGGTATGGCTGCTGTTGATGTTGCAGGAAAAGTATACACTCCACAAGAGATCTCAGCTAAGATCCTTAGCAAACTAAAAGAGGATGCTGAAGCATACCTTGGAAGCACTGTAACTGATGCAGTTATCACTGTTCCAGCTTACTTCAATGACAGCCAAAGAAAGGCAACAAAAGATGCTGGTACAATCGCAGGACTTAATGTTCTTCGTATCATCAATGAACCAACAGCTTCAGCACTTGCTTATGGACTAGATAGCAAACAAGAGGAAAATGTACTTGTTTACGACCTTGGTGGTGGTACATTTGATGTTACTACACTTGAGATCTCTGATGGTACTTTTGAGGTTTTATCAACTGATGGTAATGCATTCTTAGGTGGTGATGACTTTGATAACAAAATCGTTGATTTCTTAAACGATGAGTTTAAAAATACTCACGGGATCGATCTTAAAAACGATAAGATGGCTCTTCAACGTCTAAAAGATGCAGCAGAAAATGCGAAAAAAGAGTTATCTTCAGCACAAGAGACTGAAATCAATCTACCGTTTATCACTATGACAGAAGCAGGTCCTCAACACCTTGTTGTAAAACTTACTCGTGCGAAGTTTGAAGCGATGATTGATGGTCTTGTAGATGAGACTATTGAGCATATCAAAACTGCGATGAAAGATGCAGACTTAGATAACAACGAGATCAAAGAGATCATCATGGTTGGTGGTTCTACTCGTGTACCATTAGCACAAGAGAAAGTTTCTAAGTTCTTTGGTGGAAAAGATCTTAACAAAGGTGTAAACCCTGATGAAGTTGTTGCACTTGGTGCTGCTATCCAAGGTGGTGTATTACGTGGAGATGTAAAAGATGTACTTCTTTTAGATGTTACTCCATTATCACTTGGTATTGAGACTTTAGGTGGTGTTGCTACTAAAATCATCGAAAAAGGAACTACGATTCCTGTGAAAAAATCTCAAGTGTTCTCAACAGCAGAAGACAACCAACCAGCAGTTTCTATCTCTGTTGTGCAAGGTGAACGTGAATTTGCAAAAGACAACAAGTCACTAGGTCTTTTTGAGCTTACTGACATTCCAGCAGCACCACGTGGTGTACCACAAATTGAAGTTACATTTGACATCGATGCAAATGGAATCTTAACTGTAAGTGCTATGGATAAAGGTACAGGTAAAGAGCAAAAAATCACTATCTCTGGTTCATCTGGACTTAGCGAAGAAGAGATCGAAAAAATGGTTCAAGATGCTGAAGCTCACAAAGCTGAAGATGAAAAACGTAAAGAGCTAGTGGATCTTAAAAACCAAGCAGATGCACTGATCGCTCAAACTGAAAAATCAGTAGAGGAGATGGGTGATAAACTAGAAGCTGATGAAAAAGCAAAAATCGAAGCAGCAGTAGTTGAGCTTAAAGATGTTCTCAAAGATGAAAACGCAACAAAAGAGCAAATTGAAGAGAAAGTAAAAGCTCTTACAGAAGCAGCACATAAAATGGCTGAAGAGATGTACAAAAAAGAGCAAGGTGGAGCTGCACAAGGTGGAGCGGACCAAGCTAAGAAAAAAGATGACGACGATGTTATAGATGCTGAGATAGAGTAACTCTCTATCTCCTTAGGGGCTTTTTGCCCCATCACCTCCTTGAAAAACTTCCCTCTCCCTTTTTTACAATACAAAATGAATAAATAATTTTATTGCCAAAGCATAAAGTATCAAAGCCATTAGTTTTTTTACTTGCGATGGTTCTAGTTTAAAGTGCATAAGATAATTGCCAATATAACCACCAACGATAGCACAAAGAGCAATGAGTGAGAGCAAGAACCAATCAAGCTCAATATAAGAAGCATAAGTAAAAAAAGAGCCAAGGGCTGAAAAAGGGACAACAAAACTCACCGCAACAGCAACTTTTTTAGGCTCATAACCTAAAAGTGCCAAAAGAGGAATGAGTATATTACCACCACCAACCCCTAAGAGACCTGCAAGATAACCAACAACTCCCCCTACAACAACAAGAACTGTATTGCCTTCAAAATGAAACAGTGCTTTTTTCTTTGCAAACATCATCATCGTTGCAGAGTAAAAAAGCATCAGCATAAAAAGAAACTTGACAATTTCTTCATCGATAAAACTACTACTGTATGCACCAAGAGGTGCAAAAATCATCATCATAAGTGCAATAGGAAGAACAAACTTATACTCAACAACCTTGCGTTTTATATTCATAATACTTGATGTTATGGTGGTTGATGCACCAGCAAAAAGCCCTAAAGCTTTTGCGATGGTAAAGTCAATACCCAAAAGGTTTAAAACAGGGATGAGTGCAACTCCAGAACCTGCTCCACCCATTGAAAAGAGGATCGATAAAAGGAGAGTGATTACACTATAAAGGATATAATCAGGCATATTTTAAGGGATCTGAGGTGGAGTTATCTTCTCACCAAGTGTTGCATAACTTTTTCCAACTCTCAAGAGTGGATCATACTCAAGAACCAGTTTTTCTTTGTTTTTGATGATTTTTTCATCTATATATTGGTATTGTATCTCTACGATAAGAGGAATCGTTTTTGAATTAGCAAGATCAATCTCTTGATAGAGAGTACAAAAAAATGCACTTGGTGTATCTTTTATGATTGGGGGAAAACCATCCATTATCTGCTGTGTTTCTATCTCAAACATTACAGCCTCACTCTCATGAGAAGGGATCTCTTTGGAACTAAAGTGCATCTTTTGCATCGATGATTCATCAACCATACAGATGGTGCAAAGTTTGTTGTTACGGATATTTTTTAGAGTATCTTTTGGTGTACCATCACTTTTGTGCCCTATACTTACAACCATAGTTGCAGGTTCAGAAGAGAGCCCCATAAAATAGCTAAAAGGTGCAACATTAAGAACACCTTCGTCATTTTGTGTAAGTATCCAGCCAATTGGTCTTGGGATAATGGTTTGTGCCATAAGTTGGTAACGTTGTGTAAGTTTTTTATCTTCATAGTTGACAACCATATTAAAGTCCTACCAGATGTTTGAGGTTATGTAGCATACCCTCTTTTTGTTGCATAGTGCTATCTTCTTTGTTTTCTTCTATCTCTTGTGATCCCTGATATGCATCTTTTGGCATCTCATTTTCTTTTGTTCCATCTACATTGACCACCACAAGTTCTGGATGTAAAAGTTCACGCAGTTTCTTTTGTACCACCATTTTTGTTGTCATTAAGCTCATAGAACAATCTCCACAAGCACCTGTAAGGGTAATATAGACAACACCATCTTTTACACCAAGAAGTGATATACCACCACCATGAGAATTTACATACTCACTTATTTTTGGGATATAGTTTTTTACAGCTTCATACAAATCTTCATCTAAAAATTGCATAGAAAAACCTTTTTTAAATATTTTTAAAATTATAATCAAGTGACATTAAGATAATCTTGAGTAATTTTTATAATTATTCTATCTTATTTTCTAACATTTAAAATAAACAACTTTTAGAATTTAGTAATCATTAATAACTACAAGGTATAATATTTTCTTTAAACCACAAAATCGGACAACACTATGAAAAATACAAAATTTATTACGATGGGCTTTGCCTCAGTTGCACTCTCTATGAGTCTTTTCTTCTCTTCAACACTTTTTGCTGAAGCAAAAATTCCAAAAAAAGAGACAGAAGCTTCCAGACTTGAAGCTTTTGCGAAATTTACTCGTGTTATTAGTATTGTTGAACAGTACAATGTCGATGATGTTACGATTGAAGAGCTTATGAATAAAGCTCTTGATGGGATGATGAAAAATCTTGATGCCCATTCAAACTTTTTAACTGCTGAACAGTATGAAAAACTTCAGATACAAACAAAAGGTTCATTTGGTGGACTTGGTATCACTGTTGGGGTGAAAGATGGTGCTTTAACAGTTATCGCTCCTATTGAGGGTACTCCAGCAGATAAGGCTGGACTTAAATCTGGTGATATTATCTTAAAGATTGACGATCAGTCCACTTTAGATATGACAATAGATGAAGCAGTTTCGATTATGCGTGGTGAGATTGGAACACCGATTGATCTGACTATTGTACGTAAAGGGGAGAGTAAACCACTAAAAGTACATATCGTCCGTGGAGATATCACAATAGAGTCTGTTTATGCAAAAACCATCGGTGATGATATCTTATATCTTCGTGTAACATCATTTGATCAAAAAGTTGTAAAAGATATCACGGCAGCTTTAGAAAAACATAAGGGTTACAAAGGGATTATTTTAGATCTTAGAAACAACCCAGGTGGTCTTTTAGATCAAGCTGTAGGGCTTGTTGATATCTTTGTAGATGAGGGGAAAATTGTATCTCAAAAAGGTCGTAGAGCAAGTGATGAAAGAGTTTTTAGTGCATCAAGTAGCGCAACACTTACAAAAGCTCCTCTAGTTGTTCTTGTCAATGGTGGAAGTGCAAGTGCTAGTGAGATCGTTAGTGGTGCTCTTCAAGATCATAAACGTGGTGTTTTAGTTGGTGAAAAAACTTTTGGAAAAGGGAGTGTTCAGGTTGTATTACCACTAGAACATGGTGAAGCGATTAAGCTTACCATCGCTCGTTATTATCTTCCAAGTGGAAGAACTATCCAAGCTGTTGGTGTTACTCCAGATATTCAAGTAGCTCCAGGTGAAGTAAAAACTCATGAAAATGAATTTTCTATCAAAGAAGCAGACCTCAAAAAACACTTAGCTGAGGAGCTTGAAAAAGTTGATGGAAAAAAAGATGAGAAAAAAGAAAATAAAAAAGAGAAAAAAGATATAATTACACCAGAAATGCTAAATAAAGATATTCAACTTAAAGAAGCAGTTGATATTATCAAAGCTTTAGTAATCATAAAAGGATAAAAAAGAGATGGAAAAAAGAGAGTTACTCTACGAAGGAAAAGCAAAAAAAATTTGGTCAACTGATGATGCAAACTTAGTGATCTCTGAGTTTAAAGATGACCTTACTGCGTTTAATGGTGAGAAAAAGTCAAGTGAAGCTGGAAAAGGTGCACTTAATAATAAAATCTCAACAGAACTTTTTAAACTCTTAGAGGAAAATGGGATCCAAACGCACTTTGTAGAGATGCTAGATGACAACCATATGCTTCACAAAAAAGCAGATGTAATCCTCATCGAAGTGATCGTTCGTAACATCGCAACTGGTTCGCTTAGCCGTAACCTTGGTATAGAAGATGGAAAAGTGTTACCTTTTACACTTGTTGAGTTTGACTATAAAAACGATGATCTTGGTGATCCAAAACTCAACGACCAACATGCGCTTATCTTAGGTCTTGTAGATTTCCAAGATGAGCTTGACAAACTTCGCCGTATGGCTCGTCAGGTAAATGACATCTTAAAACCTTACTTTGCAGAGAAAGGTCTTAATCTTGTTGATTTTAAACTTGAGTTTGGAAAAGATGCTAACGGAAACATCATCCTTATAGATGAGATAAGCCCTGACAACTGCCGTTTTTGGGACATTGAGTCTGGTGAGAAGATGGATAAAGACAGATTTCGTCAAGGTTTAGGTGGGCTTACTGTAGCTTATGAGCAAGTTTTAAACAGAATACTAGGAAAATAACATGAAAGCAATTGTAAATATCTCTTTAAAAGCAGGTGTATTAGACTCTCAAGGTAAAGCGGTGCATCATGCACTTGACTCTCTACACTTCAACGGTGTAAAAGATGTTCGTGTAGGAAAACAGATCGTTCTTCAACTAGATGAGAGCGACAAAGAAAAAGCGATGGCAGATGTAACAAAAATGTGTGAAGAGCTTTTGGCAAACACTGTGATCGAAGATTATGAGATTGAGTTAGTATAATGAAAGTTTCTATCTTACAATTTCCAGGAACAAACTGTGAGTACGATACACAGTATGCTTTTGAAAAACTTGGTGCAACAACTGAGATAGTATGGCATAAAGCAGAGAGCTTACCAACAGATACTGATCTGCTAGTAGTTGCTGGAGGTTTCTCTTATGGTGATTACCTCAGAAGTGGTGCGATCGCTAAGTTTAGCCCTGTAATGAAAGCTGTAAAAGAGTATGCAGCAAATGGTGGAAAGGTACTTGGTATCTGTAACGGTTTTCAAGTACTTACTGAATCTGGCTTACTCCCTGGTGCACTCAAACGCAACGAGGGTCTTCACTTCATCTCAAAACATCACCATCTTAAGATTGAGAACAACGACAACATCTTTTTACAAGAGCTTAACAATGGTGATGTTGTAAACATCCCAATTGCTCATCACGATGGTAACTACTATATCGATGAAGCTGGACTTAGAGAGCTTGAAGCAAACAACCAGATTTTGGTTCGCTATACAGATGCACAAGGTGAGATCAAAAACCCTAACGGCTCAGTTGCATCTATCGCAGGTGTTTGCAATAAAGAAAAAAATGTGTTTGGACTTATGCCACACCCAGAGCGTGCCATGGAGGTACTTCTTGGAAGCGATGATGGTGTAGCTATGTTACAAGGATTTGTAAAATCGTGCTAAAGCTATTTTTTTTAACTCTTCTTTTTGTATCTTCGCTTTTAGCAAACAAGGTTATCTACCTAAGCTACGAAGATATACCACAAAGAGTTATTGAGGGGGAGATATTTAGAGTAACTCTAAAATCTCTCTCTACGGTTCGTGATTTTGATGACATTGTTTACAGTTTTGAAGATGCACAGGGGGTTGAACTACTCAATGAGATTCCTTACAGAGAAGTAAGAGCGAAGTATTATTACGATACTTTTTACTTTTTTACTAATAAATCTCAGGCAGCAACTCCAAATATCACTGCTTCACTTGTTTTCGATGATAATAGAACAGAAGATACAAATGCAGCAAACGACCTAAACAGCTCATTTTTTTACCCAGCAACAACACTCAAGGGTAAAAAGCTCAATGTGATTACACTCAATCCAAAAAGTGACTTTTCTGGTATCATAGCTGATGAGTTTGTACTTCAAGAGTTTAAAACAACATCGTATGATACAACACACAATATAGTGGTTTTTGTAGCAACTGCTAAAAATACAAAGATAGATATGCTTCACTTTAGCAATGTTTATAAACAAGGTATAGAGTCTTTAGAAGATTCTTATTTTGATTCTAAGATAACATACTATGTTGTGATAGATAAAAAGTTAGAAAACTTTTCTTTTAGCTACTTTAACCTTGAAAAAAACAAGTATCTAAAGCTCTCTATCCCTATTATTGTTGATGATGATAGTGTAGTGGCACAGAGTGATCTAAAACCAAAAGATCAATCAAAAGAACAACTCAAGATAAATATCGCAGCAGCAGTTGCATTTGTTGCGTTTCTTTTTATACTCTGGAGAAAAAAGTACATCTATCTTGTTTTTATCCTTATTCCTTTAGTATATATCGCATATATGTTAGTTCCTCAAAAAGATGTGTGTATTAAAGCAGAGGCAAATATCTACCTCTTGCCTGTATCTAATGGAACGATTTTTGAAACAACACAAACGCAGCAGTTTTTACCAAAAGAGGGTTTTGTAGAAAATTTTGTCAAAGTAAAACTAAAAAATGAGAAAATAGGATGGGTGAAAAATGAAGATACTTGCTCATATTAATTGGTTTATTGCTACAGTTATTATCTTTACTGCTCTTACATTTTCTATACTTTTTTACTACCTTCTCCCCCGTCCATATGCTAGAAAGATCGCAGCATGGTTTATCCGACTTACTACATTTTTTTCAACTGAGGTTAAAGGGGAAGAAGATCCAGCTGCTCAAATGTTTCTTATAAACCATCAAAGTGATTTAGATATTGGAGTGATTGAGACGGTTTCAAAAAAAGATTTGGCATGGGTTGCAAAAAAAGAGCTTTTTGATGTACCATTTTTTGGTCTAGCGATGAGTATGCCAGAAGATATCCCTATAGAACGACAAAATAAAACTTCTTTGGTAAAACTTCTAAAAAATGCAAAAGATCGTCTCAACAAAGGGCGTGTTATAACGATGTTTCCTGAAGGGACTCGCTCACGAGATGGAAGGATGCTTCCTTTTAAACATGGTGCAAAAGTAGTTGCAGACAAATATGAACTTCGTGTACAACCCATAGTACTAATCCAAACAGCAAAGTACTACGATATCAAACGTTTTTACTATAAGCCTGGAAAGATTACAGTTATCTATCTTGATAGTTTTATTGCGAATAAAGAGGATGAAAACTGGCTCAAAGAGTTACGTGAAAAGATGCAAAAGGTGTATGATGATGAGTTGGCAAACAATCCTAGCGATAGGTAGTGGAGGCTTCTTAGGAGCTGTATTGCGTGCATATCTTAACGGTTTTATATCGCACAGAATACCCCATGAACTCCCTTATGGAACATTAGGAGTAAATCTCTTAGGTAGCTTTATTATGGGATCTCTTGTAGCTTACTTTATGTATGTTAACCTTCCTGTGCATCTAAAATCTTTTCTCACAACAGGGATACTTGGAGCACTCACCACCTACTCAACATTTGCCATAGAGAGTTTTTTACTTTTAAATGGTGGTAGTTTCTTGCTTGCCTTTAGTAACATTGCACTTAATGTTTTTGGTACTATTTTTATGGCAGGAAGTGGGTACTATCTTCTTCATACGATTTTGAAGTCATAAGGTTATCTCAGTTCCTAAGTTCAAATCATAGACCTTGAAAAGTACTTGGATAGAAAACTTCATCTGAAGTTTTTTATGCCAGAGTTTCAAAAGTAATGGCTGCTTGATTTAAGGTGGAAATTGCATTTATTAGTTGAATGGGCGAAAATTTATTTTTTGATTTTTCTTAAAGTGAGAGTTGCTTTAAGGTTACAATTCGTAATATTTCTTACGAAAAACTGCAGAATTTAACTCCGCCGTTGACAAACGCAATGTTATACACCCCAAGGTTATCGGCATCGAAGATATCATCTCTTGTGTCTGTGGGGTTAAACCCATCTGTGATATTTCTCACCTCTAAAGCACCCCAAAAGCGGATGTTTTTTCCTATGCTTAGCTGGTCATTTTCCATCTCATAGTTAAGATAAAACTGTGAGTCTAAAGAGAGATC
>JAMORZ010000098.1 GCA_027063295.1 Sulfurimonas sp. | reverse complement strand
CTTATACATTGGAGAATAATATTCTCAAGATCTCTTATCTTACTACAAAAGTATTTGAGATAGATTATATTCTCTCGCAAAGAAAAAGTAAGGGGAGTACTGATGTAACTCTTAGTTCCAACACACAAGGTGATAGTGGTATCTCTGGTGGAGGTGGCTCTAATGGTGGTAGTGCAAATGGCAAAGGATCAGATGGTGCTCAAACTGGTATCAAAATTGAGAGTGAAGATGAAGTAAAATTTTGGGAAGAACTCGATAGTGAATTTCAAAGTGTTTTAAACCGTCCACACGATGCTTATAAAGCTGAAAAACCAATTATTAACAAAAATGCAGGGCTAGTTACAATCACCGCAACACAAAAACAACTTGAGAGATTTGAAAAGTATCTCAAAAAGATGCAAGATAAAGTGAAACTTCAAGTACTCATAGATGTACAACTCCTCTCAGTAACTATGAGTGAAGGAAAAACTACTGGTGTTGACTGGTCACAACTTTATGCACTTCAAAATATCGATCTTAGTGTTCACTCATTGGCAAACAAAAATGTTTCAACTTGGGAAGACAAAGGTGATGGTGTAAATGTCTTAACAAGTGCAATTGGGCCAGCAGGTGCAGCAGATGCTATTAGTGGTGGTGCGAGCCTTGTAAGTATTAAAGCTGGTGGAAAACTTAACCAAGTTATTAAATTTTTACAGACACAAGGTGATGTAAACTCTATCTCAAACCCTAAAGTTCTTACCCTTAACAACCAGCCTGCACTTATAACGGCAGGAACAGAGTATTTTTATAAACTTACAAACACACAAACACTAGCAGGTGGAACTGGTGCTGGTGCACAAGCTACAAATGAGAGTGTACAATCAGTCTTCTCTGGAGTACTACTTACAATCACACCAGAGATCTCTGATGATAGAACGATTACACTCAAAATCAATCCATCACTCTCTCAAACAACATATGATCTCTCCACTGTAGATAATGCAGGAAGAACTATGCCACCCGATTTACAACGTCGTCAGCTCTCTTCTGTAGTTACTGTTAAAGATGGAAACCGTATTATCCTTGGTGGTCTTATCAATACTAAAAATACAAACCAGTCAAATAAAGTACCTATTTTAGGTGATATTCCTGTTATCAACTACCTTTTCAAGTATGAGGAGAAAGTTAAAACAGTTGAAGAACTTGTTATTATTATTGAACCACATATCATTCATAAAGAGAAAAACTCTGTTTCTTTGACAGATTTAGGGTATGAAGGTCTTAGTGATCAACTTCTAACTTTAGAGAAAGCTTCTCGTGATAAAGATCTAAAAGTTTCAAACTCTCTTATCAACGACAAACTCAGTGAACAAAATGCTCCAAAAGTTGGTCTAAAGCATGATCTAACACCAGTACCTACAACTCCAAAAAAGGAACACAATCTAGATGAGCTCTAGCATTTTTGAATCTTCAAAGGAGGTCTTTGTAGATGTTGTAAATCACAAGGACTATGTACAATTAGATAGAGTTTCAACGATTTATCAATCGTTAAAATACTCTATCAAAAAACCTT
>JAMORZ010000097.1 GCA_027063295.1 Sulfurimonas sp. | reverse complement strand
AAGTGTAAACTCACTTTTTGCATAAAACATATACAAAAGAGAGTATCAGCCTCTCTTTTGTACTCCCCTTTTTAAACTCATCAAAGTAACCAAACCAAGTGATAAACTCACAATAGTGAATATAATAGTATAACCTGTAGGTAAGTCATAATTATATGAGATAAAAAGTGCTCCAAGCACTGCCAAAGAACCAAAAACAGTTGCGAATATGAATGGTTTAAATTTTTTTTGTGTAACTCCTACATAAGCGGGTGCAATCAAAAGAGAAAACACTACTAAAACCCCTGCTGATTGAACCGAAGATGTTACAGTAAGAGCTAACATCAAAAAGAAAAGAAACTCTTTTGTTACCCCTGTGAGTTTTGGATAAAGAGCAAACATAACAAACGCAACAAAACCATACAACACCAACGAATCCACAAGTTCATCAGCAGATGTAAAAAGTATGTCAGCTGCACTCAGTTTTAAAAAAAGTTCTGTTCCTTCAGTGCTTTGAGCCAAAATCAACATAACAGCAGAGATACCAAGAGCATACAACAAACCGATAAAAGCTTCTATCCTTTCAATATATCTACTTGCCCATGTGATAACAATTGCACCGCACACTGCAAAAAACAGTGTCATAACACTCTGATATGCTCCATCCATAAAAGCAATACTCACAGCCATTCCACTTGCTGCTATCTGCCCTATTGCCAAATCTGTAAATATAACACCTCGCCTAATAATCTCTATACCAAAAACAGAATGGATAAACACCAAAGAGATTACAAGGATAAACGCAGGCCATAAAAGTTCTACTATCTGCATAGTGCATTTGCAATATTGTTATAAAACTCAAAAAGAGTCTTACTGCCATCTGCACCTACATCATGAGGCAAAACAACCACTTTGGCATCTGTTTTCTCAGCGATAAAAAGTGCTGTTTTCCTTTCATGATATACATCCTGAAGTATCAACTTGATATTGTTCTTTTTTATTGTCTGTATCAATTCTATTGTGTGTTTTGAGCTTGGAGCTATCCCAGGGAGAGGTTCAACATTTGCATAACTTCTAATATTATAGCGTTTTAAAAAGTAGTTAAAAAGTTCATGGTATTGCACCACTTTTTTCTCTGAACATTGTGCCATCTTTGCATCTAAACCTTGAAGATACTCACTCCATTTTGTTACAAACTGCTCCAGATTTTTTCTATATATTTCTCTATGGTCACTATCTAGCTGTGAAAGTTTATTTGCAATTGCTTTTGCTATAAGTGGCACCATATATGGGTCTGTTGTATAGTGAGGATTACCCTCTGCATGGACATCACCAAAAGCACGCGAAACAGATGTTGGTACATCTGTCATTGGGATAAAGTGGGAGATATCCAAAAAACCTTTTGCTCCATTTTGAATCTTAGGATTATTCGCACTTCTTATCAGAGGTGGCAACCAACCAACTTCCAATCCTCCACCATTTATGATAAGCAAATCAGCACGATGCAGCTTAGAAAGCAGTGAGGGCTTTGGAGTGATAAAGTGTGGGTCATACTTTGCAGATGCCAAAACATCCACATGCACTAAATCTCCCCCTATTTTT
>JAMORZ010000096.1 GCA_027063295.1 Sulfurimonas sp. | reverse complement strand
TTTTTACCAAGTTGTACACGAGCCATCTCTTTGATCGCACCACGAAGAGTTTTTACCATACCGTTGTGAAAATATGGAGCAGTTTGTGTAATGTTTCTAAGTGTCGGAACTCTTACCATACCGTTTATATCACCTTTAAAATCACCAACATTCATATATTTGTACTTTGCAGTTACATTCATTGGTGCCATACCACCACCGATACCTACACCGTTGTGACATGATGCACAACCAACCTTGATGAAAGTTTTAAGACCCTCTTTTTGTGCTGGAGTCATTGCACTTGGACAACCGTTCATAAACTCATCAAACGCAGATGGAGTCACTAAAGTTCTCTCAAAAAGACCGATTGTGTCTGTGATCTTTTCAAAAGTAACTTGTACATCTTTACCGTAAGCTTTTTTGAACTCTTTTACATAAGCAGGGATCGAGTTTACTGTTTTTGCTACATGATCTTTTGTTGCAGCCATCTCTGGAGCTGCTTGGATAGGACCTTGTGCTTGATCTTCTAAGTCTGGACTTCTTCCATCCCAAAACTGTTTATCGTTAAATACAGCATTGTAAACAGTTGGAGAGTTAAGATGGTGAGGGTTTACTCTCCATTTGTGACCAACAGCAGCTTCAAGACCATCATCTCCACCTTCGCTGAGGTTATGACAAGAGTTACAAGAAATAAAACCACTTTTAGAAAGTCTAGGATCAAAGTAGAGCTTTTGACCAAGAGCAACTTTCTCTTTTGTAATAGGGTTTTTAGGATTGTCGATAAGTTTTAAAAGTTCTGTTTGTGATTCTGGAATCGCTTTGAGTCCTACATCTTTAGCTTCTTGAACTAAAGAAGAAGCCATCATAAGCGTTGAAGCAAGTGCGAGTGATAAAAAAGTTTTTTGCATACATATACCTTTGTATTTTTGATTATAGAATTGTAGTATAATTTTACTTAAAGGAAAATAATTATCCTTTAGTATTTTTTTTAGTTTTATATATTATTGAATTTATTATATACTTTCTTTTTAGATTTAGAGTTTGTAAGAACAGGGAGATAAATGAGAGGTTTACAATATTTTTTTATTGTAATGATAGTGGTAGTGGGTAGTACTACATTTGCCAATGAAAAAGAGAATGATTTAAATGACTATATCTCTATATATAAAAAAGATCAGTTCAATTTAGACTATGATAAGAGCGAAGCTGAGAGCTCAAAACTAAGAGACTCATGGATAGCACCTGTGCGTTTTAATTATACATATTCTAGAAGTGCTCCTGATGGAGAGACACTTACCTCTAAAACAGCATCGCTACGTATCGATCAGCCCATATTTCAAAGTGGTGGGATCTACTATGGGATCAAGTTTGCAAATGCAAGTAAACGTTACAATGATTATTCTGTAGATGTTGCAAAACGTAAGATGATAAAAGAAGCAGTTTCACTTTTGATGCAGATTAAGCAAGTGGAACTAAAAATAAAAAAACAAAAACTTCAAATAGACAATGCAGAGATTAATCTTCTTCAAAAAAAAGAGGAGTACCTCAATGGACAACTCGATTCGGGATTTTTAGATAATGCTATCATTCAAAGAAATATAGTTATACAAACACTCTTTGATATCCAAACAACAAAAGAGAAACTTATCAGTAAATTCCAGGCTTTGAGTGATTTGGATTACAAACAGGCACCGATACCACATTTAGAGATGTTAACTCATGAGAAGTTTTTACAAAACAATATAGTTTTAAAGATGAATAGAGCAGAGATAAAGAAAAACCTTTATAAAAAAGATGTTACAGTTGCAAAATATCTTCCAAATATCAATTTTACTGCAGGGTATAACTGGAACGATACAGAACAGTTTTTTGGCTCAAACGCAGGGATTATAACAAACAGTGTAAACTACTATGACTATGGTTTTAAGATATCACTTCCTTTAGATATCAACACTTTTAGAGATATTGAGTCTGCAAAAATCGATTTTTTAAAATCAGAAGTGGTGCAAAAAGATAAGCAACGTGAACTCAATGCGATCTATGAACAGGTGATGAATAATATCAAGAAGTATGATAAAAAGATAGAGTTGAGTGCTGAGAATGCAGATATCTATGCAAAATTGCTCAAAGATACACAATCACTTTTTCGTGCTGGATATAAAACAGAGTATGATATAAAAACATTACAAAATTCGCTTGAGATTCAGCAGATAGATTCTAAAATCTATGATATAGATAAACAACTTGAGCTTTTAACATTGTATGAAATGTATGTAAATGAGGGGATGTAATGAGATTTAGTGAATATATGGGTGAATGGCTTTATGGTGAAGATGGATACTATGCAACCTATAAAAATATAGGAAAAGAGGGTGACTTTTACACAGCTGTGAGTACGAGTAAGTTTTTTGGTGGAAGTGTTGCAAAACATATCATCTCTTTGGTAGATGAAGGTTTTTTGCAACCAAACGCAACGATCTGCGAGATTGGTGCACACCATGGGTATTTTTTAGCTGATGTTTGTGAGTTTCTTTATACATTAAGACCTGAACTCTTAGAGAATTTTGAGTTTGTGATCATTGAGAGATTTGATGATTTGCAAAAGCAGCAAAGGGAGTACTTTTTTGAGAGTTTTGGTGATGTCGTTAAGATAACACACTATAAATCTTTACGTGAACTCAAAAGAAAAAATGCATTTTTTATCGCAAATGAGATCTTTGATGCATTTCCTTGTGAACTTTATTTTAAGGGAAAAACTGCAAGAGTGGAAGATCATGATGTTGTTTTTGAAGATGAAGATGAGTGGGTGAGTCAAAAAGCAAAAAAATACTCCAAAGATAGAGGTGAGATAGCTATCGGGTATGAAGAGTTTGCTAAAGAGATGGCAGCTTCATGTGAGAAGTTTGAGTTTGTTACGTTTGATTATGGTGAGATGCAGGCAAGACCAGACTTTTCACTTAGAGTTTACACACAGCATAAAGTACTTCCATTTTTTCTTCCTGAAGATGATGAGGATTATGTTGCTCGTGAGAAGTTGTATAAAAAAAGTGATATTACTTATGATGTGACATTTGCTCATGTTAAAGATGCCTTTGAAGAAGCAGGTGTGAAGATGAAGAGTTTTAAAGCTCAGATGGTTGCTCTTGTTGATATGGGGCTGCTAGAACTTTTAGAGATGTTAAAAGAGAATGTTGAAGAGAAACTTTATAAGCAGGAACTAGAAAAAGCAAAGATGCTGATTATGCCAAATTTTCTTGGTGAGCGTTTTAAGATGATGAGCTTTAGAAAAGAGAACTAAAACTCTTTGTGAGTTTATTTGTATGCTTTGATATCTCTTAAAAGTGCATCTAAATGAACTCTGTATTGTTCTATGAGTTTTATATAACCATTTTCATTTGATTTTTGTAGAGCTATTTTGATATGTTGTGCAATCTCATTGAGACCCTCTGCTCCTATATTGGCAGTAACACCAATAATATCAAGTAGCATTCTATCTGCTTCTTCGATCTTATCTTCACCTAAAAGTTTTAAAAGAGTGTTTGTTGAGTCTGCATAAGTAGCTACAAACTCATCAAGTATCTCATGATAAAATGCTTCATCCCCACCACAAATCTCTAGTCCTTTTGCTCCATTGAGCTCTTTTGTTTGTGGTGCTGAATATGTTTCTTCTTCTACTTGTTCTTCTGCTTGAGGAGTGTTGAGCCCTATATATGCGTAGATAACATCATAAAGATCATTCATCTTGAGTGGTTTTTCAAGATGCTCTTCCATCCCAGCTTCTGTCATCTTTCGTATGTCATCTGCTGCTGTATCACCACTGAGTGCAACGACGACTATGTGATCGTATTTCGGGTTGGACCTGATGCGACGTGTTGCTTCAAAACCATCAACATTTGGCATGTGAGCATCCATAAGAACCATCAGAAAGTTAGAGTCTTTTTCCAAGATATCTAAAGCGATTTGTCCGTCATCAGCGATAACGAGTTCGATACCAGATTCTGCTAAGAGACCATTGATAACTTTTTGGTTGATGAGGTTATCTTCTGCAACAAGGATTCTCGCACCTGCAAACTCTTTAAAATCCTCTTTGTTGATCTTTCCATGTTCAGGAACAGAGCGTTTTTTTCTTTGTGGAGATGGTGCTTCTTTTTCTAAGCTGAGCTTTTGGTTTTGTGTAAAACTTCCAACTTCCTCCCCTTCTAAAGGTAGATCGTGTTCTTGAACTGTTTCAGAAGAGGGTGTGTCATACTCATCCACTACAGGAGTTTTTTGTAGCTCTTCTTGTTGGATCTCTTTAATACTTTTGATAGGTTCTAAAGGTTTAGGATCTTTTGAATTTTTTTGTTTCTTTACAGAAGAGAGTAGGTCTGTTAGATAGTCTAAAAACATTGAAAAGCCTTACATTTTTTTGTATCATACATTATAACAAATTAAATTTTACAAAAAAACTGTATAATTCGCAAATAAAGATTTTCCTAAAGGCTTATTGTGCAAAATATTCCCCATATTCCAGTACTTTATCGTGAAGTTGTTGATGCATTTGAGGGTGTTGAAGATGGAGTGATTATTGATTGTACGATGGGGTATGGAGGGCATACTTCCCTTTTACTTGATGCTTATGAAAATATCTCTGTGATTGCGATCGATCAAGATGAAACGGCTATTGCATTTTCTACAAAAAGATTAGAAAAATATGCAGATCGTGTGCAGATCAAAAAAGGGCGTTTCTCTCAGGTGATACAAGAGATACTTCAAGAGATAGACCCTAAAAGGATTTGTGGTGTTTTAGCAGATATTGGTGTTTCGTCGTTACAACTCGATCAGAAAGAGAGAGGTTTCTCTTATGAGAGTGAAACACTCGATATGAGAATGGATACTGATGCACCGTTGAGTGCTGCTGATGTTGTAAATGGATATGCACAACATCAACTTGAAGAGATTTTGCTTGAGTATGGAGAGTTGAGAAACTATAAAAAGATCGCTTCTGAGATTGTGAAAAACAGACCGTTTCACTCTGCTAAAGAGTTGAGTGAAAAACTCAAACCGTTTATGCCTAAAGGGAAAAAAATCCATCCTGCGACACTTCTGATGCAAGCGATAAGGATCGAGGTAAATGATGAACTTGGTGAACTAAAAGGGTTGCTTCAAGCACTTGAGTATGCAAAATTACCAAATGCGAGAGTAGCAATCATCTCTTTTCACTCTCTAGAAGACAGAATCGTAAAACAAACATTTTCAAAATGGTCAAAAAACTGTATTTGTCCATCAGAGGCATTTCGTTGTGAGTGTGGCAACAACCACAGTCTTGGAAAAATTATTACAAGAAAACCTCTTATCGCACAACCAGATGAGCTAAAACAAAATGCAAGAAGCAGAAGTGCAAAGTTAAGAGTTTTTCAGATGGATATAGATGATGAGTGATAAAACGCAACTCCTTGATGAGATTGATACAGTTATAGCACCAAAAAGATTTTTAGATCTTCGCTATTTTACCTATGTTGTTTTAGCGATGCTTCTTGTGCTTGTTGTAGTTTTTCCAAAAATATATATCCAGCAACAGATATATTTTAAAAGTCGAGATATCGCAAAGCTCAATGTTGAGTATGAAACACTTCAAGAGGAAAACAAAATCATTGGTGCTTCTGTAGAGTCTATAAAGTTTAAAAACCAAATTTTAGATACATTGTTTTAAAAAGGCAGTTGATGATTCGTAAATTTATAGAGTTTGCCATAAACAAACCCCTTTTAAACCATATACTGCTTATCTTTATTTTTATGTTGTCTGCATTTGCATATATTAACATTCCAAAAGAGATTTTTCCTCCTATGAATCTAGATAAGATCTTGATCACAGGTGGGTATTCTGGAACATCTGCAGATATCTTAGATAAGATGGTTGTACAGAGTATTGAAGATGACTTACAAAATATTGATGAGCTAGAAGAGGTGAAAACTACCATAAAAAATGGTTCATTTAGTATTCAAGCAGATATCAAAAACGGTTCAGATAATATAACTGTCCTCAACGATGTAAAAGATATAGTCGCAGCTGTAAAAAAAGATATCCCCGCAGATATGAATGAGCCAATTGCAAAGATAAAAACGCATGCATTTCCACTTGTTCTTATCGCTATCTCTGGGGATTTAGATAAAAAAGAGTTGCTCTACTATGCAGATGAACTCAAAAGTAAACTTTCAAAGTTTAAAGAGCTTAGTGAGATCAGTATTCGTGGTGATGCGGATGAAGAGCTTGATATCCGTTTGAACAACGAAAAGATAAAAGCTTATGGGCTTAAGCCATCTTTAGTGATCGCAGCTTTACGTAATATAAGCTCCATCTTTCCAGTAGGAACTATCAAACAAAAAGCCCACCATCTTTATATCTCAACATATAATGGTGAAAAAACAAAAAAAGATGTTGAAGATACCATCATCAGTGTTGGTGGTAGGAAACTTCGTATCGGAGATATTGCCGATGTTGATTTTAAACTAAGTGATGAGAGTGAACTTTCTCACTATAACGGGGTTCGTAATATCTCTGTTAATGTTACAAAGTCAAAAGATGGAAATGCAATAGCTCTTGTAAGAGATATACGTAAACTCTTGGCAACTTTAGAGCAAAGACATCCACAAGTTAAGTATAACATCTATACAGATACCTCAGTATGGATCAAAAATCGTCTCAATATTGTTTTTTCAAATATAGCTTTTGGTTTATTGTTGGTGTTTTTGGCAATGTTGCTTTTTATCAATAAAGGGATAGCATTTGTTGTAGCACTTGGGATACCTGTAAGTTTTATGATAGGTCTTATCGCAACTGAACTACTTGGTGATAGTTTAAATATGTTGTCACTTTTGGGTGCACTCATAGCACTTGGAATGCTTGTTGATGAAGCAATAGTTGTTGCTGAGAATATATACAGACATTTAGAGGAGGGGATGGAGCGTAAAGAGGCTGTAATCGTTGGTGCAACTGAGATGTTTCCTGCTGTACTTACAGCAACACTTACAACAGTTTTTGCATTTTTGCCTATGCTTCTTATGACAGGAGATATGGGGATGTTTATCCGTATTATTCCTATTATGATTACGGTTTTACTTCTCTCTTCACTTTTTGAGGCTTTTTACTTTTTGCCACTTCATGCACACGACTTTTTACGAGTTTCAAAAGAGGGGAGTTTTACAAAGAACTTTTGGAACAAGATGTATGGATGGTACTCAACACTTCTTCATTTTGTTTTTAAACGCAAGTATGTAGCTCTTGTGGTGATGGTGGGGAGCATTTTAATACTTACTGCTATGATGCTCAAACACTCAAAGTTTCAACTTTTTCCAGACTTTGATAATACTCAGGTGTATGTTTATGGAAAGGTAGATATCAACAATGAACTCTCAGATACTGAAAAGATTGTAACAAAAATAGAGAAAATCCTTATCGATAATCTAGATAAAGATGATGTTTCCTCAGTGACCTCTGTTGTTGGTTTTAAAATGGATGCAAAAAATAAGGTAGATCTTGGAGAGAACTATTTTCATATTTTTATAGATCTTCATGAAAGAGCACCAGAAAATTTCTTCGATAAGTATATAAGTCCATTGTTGTCTGTAGAACATGATAATAGTATGAAACTCAGACAACACGATGCAAAAGTGATAGCTGCACAGATAAAAGAGCTTCTTAAAGATCATCAAGGCTCTTTTGATGAACTTGTTGTAAAAGTTCCTGGTGCAGGGGTTGTTGCACACGATATTGAACTTAGTCTCGTTGTTGAGAAAAATCAAGAGGTTCTTGGTGCGATCAAAAAACTCAAAGATGCACTTGGAAAGATCGATGGTGTTTACAATATTTCAGATGATGCAGACTTGGGAGAAAAAGAGCTAAAACTTAGAGTAAACAGCTATGGGCAAGAGTTGGGCTTTAATGAGGAGAGTATCTCTAATGAACTTCGTGCTTACTACCTAAAAGGGGAGTATGGAAAACTTTTTAATGACAATGGACTTATACGTATACGTTTAGAGAGTGAGATAAATAAAAATATAAACTCCATAAATTCCATAGAGTTGCAGATACCATCAAGTGATCAATTTGTAGCTTTAAAAGATATATGTGATTTTGTTTATGTACAAAGTTTTGTGACTTTGAAAAAAGAGGATGCAAAACGTTTACGCAGTGTATATGCTTCATTAGATAAAAAAGTAATCACTTCATCTGAAGTGATGCAAAAACTCCAACCTGTTTTTGAAGAGCTAAAAAATGAAGGGTATAAAATAGAGATAAAAGGTGAAGAGAAAGAAAACAACAAAAACAAAAAAGAGATGATGCAATCGGGGCTTATTGCAATCTTTTTGATCTTTATTACTCTTGTATGGTTGTTTGACTCTATTAAAAAATCTCTCATAGTTATTAGTACTATTCCTTTTGTTTTACTTGGTGTGCTTGTTGGGCATCAGATTATGGGACTTAATCTAACTATGCCTGGTATGATAGGTATCGTTGGACTTGCTGGTGTTGTTGTTAATGATGGGCTTATTATGGTTGATTTTATTAAAAATGCAAAAGATACAGAAGAGTTGATGGCAAGAGCAAAAACAAGACTCCGTCCAATTTTGCTAACATCACTCACAACTGTGCTTGGTCTTTTAACTTTGATCTTTTTTGCTTCTGGTCAAGCGATGATCTTGCAACCAATGGCAGTCTCACTAGGGTATGGGATAGCTTGGGCAACTGTTTTAAATCTTATCTATGTTCCTCTTTTGTTTGCAGTTGTACACCATATCAAAGATCCAAAATCATAAGGAAGCTATAAGTTCAAAATCGATATAATTTCGCCCTACAAACAAAGTGGGTTCGTAGCTCAGTTGGTTAGAGCCCTCCGCTCATAACGGAGTGGTCCCGTGTTCGAGTCACGGCGAACCCACCACTTAAACTCCTAAAATGACTTCCAAATACTTTAATATTGTACAGATGATTTGTGATAGTTTTGTTTACAAAACTGGTAAAATTCACTATAATTGTGTAAAAAAGTTAAAAAGGATAATGTATGAAAAGAGTAAAACTTGGTGTTTTAGTACTTGTTTTAGTGATGATGAGTGGATGTTTTCAAAAAGAAGTTCCAAAATGTTCGGATGATAATGTAAAAAATGTTTTATCTGAGATTTATGGAAATTGGTCACAAAATATTAATAACTCAGATAATCCTGTTTTGATAATGTTTAAGGGTGCTATCCCAAATAGTATCGTTTCGTTTTCCTCTCCTCGCACTTTAGGATTTGATAAAGAGATTCAATTACGAACATGTAAAATGGATGTAACATTTGATAATAATCAGTCAAATACATTGCAATATACTGTTCAGCTTGATGAAGAAGATAATGAAAATTTTTATGTTGAGATCTCTGAAGATAGTTTAGAATCAATAGCTCAAGAGAGTATGATGAAACACATGATGCAAGGTTTGCACTAAAAAAAGTTTTTAAAAAGAGAAAAAGCCCGAAAATGGGCTTTTTTGAGGGGATTATTCAGTAACTTCTACAACTACCGGAGTTGATTCCCAGATACCGTGTTTTGTACAGTAACCATGAGCTACAAGGTTGAGTTTTTTACCCATTGGACGGATGTTAAAAGTAACTTCTGCATGAGATTTTTCATTTCCAAGTGTACCTGGAACAAAAGAAGCTGATGCAAGTTTAGTATCACCATTAAAAAGTGTGATAGACTCAATATAGTGATCGAAATCATCTGGGTGAGTATACTCGTTACCCATTTTTACATTTACAGAAAGCATCTCACCTTTTTTAGCAACACCCTCTACTGTGATAAATGGTGAGTGACGATCGATAAGATCTTTTTTAGCTTCACGTTCTACTTCGTCGATGTTTGTATATACATTAATTTTTGGCATATTAATTCCTTGTGTTTTTTGAGTTGTGTAATTGTAGCTTGAAAATCTTTAGCATTATCATAAAGCAGAGTATATTTGTCTTAATTAAGCTATTTTTAATAAATAAAATTTTCTTTACAAGCTATCTTTAACACCATTTTAACCAACAAAAAGATAAAATCTCAACAATTTTATAAAAAGAGTATGAAGTATGTTAAAACCATTATTGATCGAGATTGGTGTAGAGGAGCTTCCAGCAGTTCCTCTCCTAAAAGAGTTAAAAAATATAGAGAAAAAATATGCAAAAGTTTTAGAGGAGTACTCCCTTTTATGTGAGTTTGAGTTTTACTACACACCTCGCCGTTTGGTACTTTGGCACAGAGAGTTTCAAACGCAACAAGCAGACAGTGCAGAGGAGTTTTTTGGAGCACCTTTGGCAGTGGCTTACAAAGATGGTGAGCCAACTCCAGCAGCAAATGGTTTTGCTAAAAAGTGTGGTGTGAGTCTTGATGAGCTTAGCACTGCGACAAAAGGTGGCAAAGAGGTGCTTTACTACAAAAAAGATGTTCCAGGTAAAAGATCTGCTGAGCTTCTTCCTGAGATAGTAGAAAAATGGATCAAGTCACTTGATTTTGGTAAGTCTATGAGATGGGGAAGCCTAGATGAGAGCTTTATCCGTCCTATTAGATGGGTTAATGTGATGCTTGGTGATGAAGTGGTAGATATGACTCTCTTTGAGAAAAGCTCTGCTGCAAAAACATTTGTACACCGCATTGCAAACTTTGATACAGTAGAGG
>JAMORZ010000095.1 GCA_027063295.1 Sulfurimonas sp. | reverse complement strand
CACCACTTGCACCGATAGTACCAAATGTACCATTGTTACCCATTGGAATTGCACCCTCTACAAAAAGAAGATACTTGTCTTTAAAATGCTCCATCGCTTCTTCTAGTTGCTTTTCAGCTTGATGTCCAGCTGCTGCTTGAAGTGTTTCATGAAACTCTAAAGAGATGATATCTAGTACGATCTCATCGATTTTTGGTCCATCTGAACGAAGCAATGCTTCTGAGTTTCCTGCACAATCAGAGAGTTCCAACCAGATAACAGGAGCACGATTCATCATAAGTGCAGCATCTGCTACAAGAGGAGTGAATGAAGCTGGTAACATCAACATACCTGTTACAGCACTCGCCCACTTCATAAAATCACGTCTCTCTATACCATGAGTCTCTAAAACATCCCCTATTTCCAATCTATTATTGATTGGTTGTTGTGTTTTTAGTTCATCGATCCTTGCTTGACATGTTTCAAACAACTTAGCATAATATGCATCACCTTTGTTTGTATCAACACGTGCACTTTTAGATGTAAAAAGCTTTTTTACACCCTCTATTCTATCTGCCATAGCCAACTCCTCTTTTTCTTAATGAATAATCATTCACTATGCTACAAAAGAGTTACTTAAAAAAATATTATAATTTTTAATTTAAACTAAAAGTTTGTTTTTCTTATATTTATTTAGGACTAGAGAGAAACTTTTAGTGTGTAGTACATACAGAACAGACATCAAATGTTTTAAAGATAAACATCGCTTCTGCCTCACTAACACCTATCATAGCCTTTTGTGCAGGGGTTGGATTTTCTTGTGTGGAACTACCTATATTAAACTGTGTTGGAGTAATAATCTCATACGATGTTATAACTCCGTTTTGCACCTCTACACGGTGTAGTAATGGTCCTCTTGGAGCTTCTACAACACCTACGCCACTGCCACTAATTTTTGAAAAATCTACAGGTTTATTGTATGATGGTTGTGTAATATCAATCTTCTCTAACAACAATTTAGCCTCTTGCATCAAAGAAGCTAGTTCAAAAACCCTTGCCATAACTCTTGAGTAAGCACTATCTTTAAATCTACGATGGATATTTTTTATCACCGGTACTGCGTTTGACATAGATCGAGCTAATGGTCCTGTTTCATAATAATCATCTTTATATACAGCATTAAGAGCAAAACTTTTCTCTTGTGGTGCATACGGTTTGACACTTTTTACAAGAGCACTTTCAACATGAAAAGATCTAGTATGTTTCATCTTAGATGGTTTTGAAAAATTATGCTTTCCAATCACTAAAAATCTATCATAAGCAAACCCTTTTGTGTTCATTCTTACGTCTATTAAAGTACTCTCAATAAATCCAACATCACTTTGCAAAGAGGCAAAATCTTTACATGATTCAAATGATAAAAATTGTTCCAAGGTTACACCTAAAGTCTCTTTTTCAAAAAATAAAATCAACTCATCTAGATAGGAAGTTGCTTTTAAAATATCAATATTTGTGGGGTCAGATGTTATCCCACCTGGTAGCATATATGAGGAGTGGGGCCATTGCCCTGCAAAAACAGCGATAGCTTTTGAAGCTAAACTTGAAGCATAAGCACCTTTGAGAGGTGTTTGTATTCGTGTAGTTTGTGTCAGTTTTATCAACTCTGGAATAATACTTAGATAGATCCATTTAAAATGATTTTGAATCATCTCTATCACTAAAGTAAATTCACGTATCACCTCTGCTTTTGTACTCAAACTAACAGGATTTGAACTGTTTTTATATACATCTTCAAGTGCTCTTACTGTTGCCATTAAATGAGCATGCCCACAGATACCACATACTCTTGGTGTAATCACCAAAGCATCAAGTGCACTCTTACCTTTGAGGATTGATTCCATACCTCGAAAATGGGGAAAAGTGATCGTTGCAAACTCTACTTTATCATCTTTTATATCGAAATAAATTGAAGCCTCACCCTCTATCTGTTCAACGAACTGTTTTGTAGTCAATAAGTTTTCCCTCCAGTCGCTTGATATGAAATGTCTTTGCGATCCCAGCAAGTGTAAGATAACTGCGTTTTGAAACACCAAGAGGGACATCGACAGGTATTGACATATTTGTTTTTGTGCTAAAGAGATCTCTTCGCGGAAAATCACTCTCAGTGCATCCAAAACATGGTGTTCCTACACGTGTTTTTGAACTGACATCATTCCACAATATCTTATTACATGATGCATGTGTCATTGGTGCTCTACACCCTTGAGTATAGTACAAACACCCCTCTTTTTCACCAAAATTTTCAGCATCCACTTTCCATTCAAAATACTCATTTCGTGTACAACCATGGTGTGCAAGATTACTATAAAGCTCACGAGGACGGTGAAGCTCATCAAGTAGTATCTCTTTTTGAGCACTTATCATCATAAGTACATACTCTAGCCACTCAGGATGTATAGGGCATCCTGAAAGGTTGATAACTTTTTGCTCAATAGTTACTAAAGGACCACTTTTTTTGTCTGCATCAAATAAAACTCCACTACTTCTCTCTGGAGCACTTGCCTTAAAAATACCCCCAAAACTCGCACATGTACCCACTGCGATCACATAACGAGCACAACTACTGTAATGCTGCAACCACTTCTCCAAAGAAATACCATCTCTTTGCATCATCGGATCGTATGTACCTTCAAAAATCAAAATATCACACTTCTGATGACACTTGCTAAGATCTTCAAGTGAAAATAATGCTGGTAGTGATGGATGATAAAGAAGTTCAAACTTCGATAAGAGTTGCTCTAAGCTATGAAGATTTAAAAAAGAGTGGGTGTTACCATTGCATGTAACACCTTGAAGCCAAAGCAAACGGGGCTTAGCGAGATTTGAGTGCATTGTAAATATTTTGTGATATAGACTCTTTATACCACTCTAGAGGTTGCGGTAAGATCTTTTCTCCAAAGAGGAACACCATACCACCAAGGTAACCCATAAACAAACCAAACGCAGAAAAGAAGTCCTGATCATGAAGCTCACTAGAAGCAACACCATCATCAAAAAACATCATCATCTCTGTTACAAATGGAGAAACACAAAGCATCCCCTCACACCCTTCACTAAAAACTTCACGGTTTGAAAGATACACACGTAAAAAATACTCTATCATTTCAGGCTTTTCTTCAGCCATATTAAAGTACATAGACACAATCTCATAAATTTTCTCTTGAGTTGAGATATCTCTTTCATTGATATCGCGGATATTCTCACCAAGATAAGTGGATATATAGATAAGTAACTCTTTTGCAAGAATATCTTTGGAGGTAAAATAGTTATAAAAGTTTCCAACACTCATACCAACCTTCTCTGCAATATCAGGAATAGTTGTTATATAAAATCCCTTTTCAGAAAACAGTTTTAAAGCAGCTGATATGATGCCATTTTTTCTTTCTTCTTTTGTTATTCTTGCCATTACAATCCAATAGTGATATTTTATACTTTATTATATCATTTATTTCCCTAAAAAAGGTGTAATAAAGCAAGAACAACTCTTTTTTTATGTTCTATAATCTGCGTTTATTTTAACATATTCATATCCAAGGTCACACCCATAAGCTGTGAACTTACCATCTGCAACCCCCAGGTCACATGAGATGCTAAAGCTACTTTGCTGCATGACTTTTGCCGCTTTTTCTTCCATCTCAGGGGTAAAGAGATTTTCCCCTCTATCATAAACACAGAGTTCATCAAAAGATATCTTAAGTGTTGCCTCATCGCACTCCACTCCACTTGCACCAACAGTAGAAGCAATACGCCCCCAGTTTGGATCTTCACCATAAAGTGCTGTTTTCATTAGAAGTGAATCTGAGAGTGCTTTGGCTACTTTTTCTGCTTCAGTATCATCTTTTGCACCTGTAACATTGTAGGTAACAAGTTTTGTAGCACCTTCACCATCTCTTACCATCTCACGTGCTAAAAAAAGCATAATAGTATGCAGTGCTTCTCTAAATGCAGCCTTATCAAATGCAGTAGATTTTTTGTTACTCAAAAGGAGTACTGTATCATTTGTTGATGTATCTCCATCTACACTTGCAGCATTGAAAGTGACTTTTGTTATATCATTGAGTATCTCTTGCATTAGCTCTTTGTTTACATCTGCATCTGTTGTGATAAAACAAAGCATTGTAGCCATTGCAGGGTTGATCATCCCTGCACCTTTTGCCATTGCACCAAGTGTAAAACTTTTCCCATCTTCAAGCTCTACACGAAGTGAGATCTCTTTTGAGAAACTATCTGTAGTCATAATAGCCTGTGCCGCATTTTTAGGGTTTTTTTGTGAAAGATCAAACATTTTTGCCCCAGCAATGAGTTTCTCTTTTGGCAGACGTACTCCAATCACACCCGTTGAACTCATCACCGGATTGTGCACTTGCTGTGGAAGTGTTTCTAAAATCTCATCAATATCTGCTATACCAGCTTTTCCAGTCATTGCGTTTGCATTTTTTGAGTTAATGAGTACAAAGTTTGTCTCAAACTCCCCTTTTGCTCTAAAATGGCGAATAGGTGCTGCCGTCATTTTGTTTGTTGTAAATACTGAAGCTACTTCACAAAGCTCCTCAGAATATATAAAAGCCATATCTAAGCCATCAGCAAAAAATCCTTCAGGTGCACACACACCTTCATTACTCTGTACTATCTTATACAAACTTCAACTCCTTAGGTTTAACTCTTTTTCGTAGCAAATCTCGTGTCATAGCGATACCATCTTGTGTTCCAATCACTAGTAACTTACACTCACTAGTAACCAGTACATCACCCTTTGGCATACTCATAAACTTTCCATCTTTTTTTGTAATACCAACCACCGATGAGTTGGTTATCTGGCGAATATGTGTCTCTTTGAGCTTTTTTAACACTGCCCAAGAGTATTTTGGTACTTCTATCTCTTCCATATTGAGTGGATTATCACTTTTATACAAGAACTCTTCAAGGAGATTTTCCATATCTGGACGAGCTGCCATTGCACTTACACGTTGTGCTGTAAGTTTTGTTGGACTCACCACTGTATCTGCACCAAGTTTTTTGAGTTTTTCCACATCACTCATCGTCTCAGCAGCAGAGATAACATAATAAGGTCTCGGCAGATAATGCTCTTTTTCAAAAAGTCTTACAGAAGCGATCAGTGCGATGTTATCTGCAATAGAGTTTGAAAGTGTTATCAACCCTTTTGCTGATGCCAAATGAGCCTTTAACATTGCTAGTTCTGCATGGGGTTCTGCTTGTAAATAGTAAGGGTATTTATGCTCTTGTGCCCACTGATGTACCTCCTCGCGAGGATCAATAACAACAAATGGTATGTGGTTTTTACGTAACTGCTTTGTTACTTCGATAGTATAATCATTATGATAACACACAACAAAATGTTTTTTCAATCTTGCGATCTTATATAACATTCTTCGCTCCTTTAAAATTGCGACAATATTACCCTTGTTGAGTTCTGAAACCAAGATACCTAATGCACTCGAAAAAACAGTAAAACCTGCTATGATAAGTGTAATAGTAAAGATACGTCCAGCATCAGAAACAGGAGCAATCTCCCCAAACCCTACTGTAGTAAAAGTTATACCTGTTTGATACACTGCATCTAAAACAGTAAAGTTATCAATAAGTACATAACCAATCGTTCCAACTAACATAGTTAAAACTGTTAAAATAAGGGGTAAACGAAATGCTTGTAAATGGGGATAAACTTCAGGCAGAAGTTTCTTATCGGGTTTGGGAGGGGTCTCCCAATTTAGGAAGTTGCGAATCCTCTGTAAAAGATTCAAAACAATTTCCTAGTTTTTAAGAATTTTTCTTAAGTGTGCGTAATTCTCTTGCAGAGATTTTGATTTTCTTTGTTGTACCATCTTCTAATGTGATACGCACTGTTCTTAGGTTTAGTAAAAAACGACGCTTAGTTCTGTTTTTCGCATGAGAAACGTTGTTCCCACTCATAGGGCCTTTGCCACTAATAGCACATCTTCTTGCCATATTAGCTTCCTTTTTAGGTTTTTAAAGTTGCGAATTGTACCAAGTTAAAGCAAAACTTCAACTTAAGCGATAGATATTTCTCACAAATATGTAAAATTTATATTTTTTTTATCTCTATATAGATAAAATATATCATAATTAAACAAATTCTATACAAAGTTGAAACATTGATTACAAAAGAGAAAATAGAGGGGTATATACAAAAGATACCACCCTCTTCAAAAATACTCACAGTTACATTATCATTATTAAATGAAGGTGAACTTATCAAAGCTGCACAGATTGCAAAACAAGATTTAGCACTCAGTGCATACCTTAAAGAGTTGGTAAATAAACCTATATATGGTTTTACAAATAGTGTGAGTGATCTTAACCAAATCTTTGGGATTTTGGGTGTTAGTAAATCACAACAAGCTGTTTATAACTACATGATACACCTTCTCTCTCCAGATCAATGGAAACTTTTTCAACTCAATAAACAAAGTTTTGAAAACCTTCAAGCTGAACTCTCTACTGGATGGCAAAAAATCACAACACACCTACAAGAAGATTCAAAGGAGATCCAAAGTGCTATCGCTTTACTTCCAGCAAGTATGATTGTAGCTGATGCACTTTTTGGAGAAAAGATTGATGATGTCAACCTACTAAGAAGTGTCAACCCTATTGATCTCAATACAATTTTACAAAGATTATGTGGGATGGATCTTTTTGATATATGTGAAGAGATTACAAAAAAATGGGAGATGAGTAGTGAAATTGCTGAGATTGTTCAAGCAGCTTCAGGAGTTAAGCCTTCTTCAAATACTAAGATTGACACTCTAGGAAAATGGATGCATCTTCTTTTATTTTACACCCTTTCAAAACCTACTAATATAGAAGCTGGACTTAATGATTTTATAGATTTTCAAGTAGAGTATGTTGGTGATATTTATGAAGAATTCTCAACACTTATGGAGATTGCATGAGAGCCCTAGTAAAAGATGGTATCGGTGTATTTTCACCTCAAGGTTTTTTAGATGGTAACAATGTTATCTCATTTTTAAGTATTGATGATATTGAAGCAACTGCAAAACTCAATGTTGATATGATTCTTGTGTCTCTTAAAAAAGTTGTTTTTTTTAACCGTAATGGACTAGATGCCTTTGTCAAAATGTTTGCCAAAGTTCGTGCAGCAAATCATGCAACAGTTGGTTTTTGTGATTATGATGAAAAAAAATTCACTGCGATTAACAAATTTTACAAAGATGATCTCAATTTTTCCCTCTTTTCTTCTTATGCTGTTGCAGAACTTTTTGCTTCAAGCTTCAAAGATAAAAACAAAAATGTACTTCTTTATAGCGAAGATAAGTCCCAACGAGCTGCCATGGCTATCGAACTTCATGATAATGGGCACAATCCCATCATCGCACAAACGCAAGAGGAGTTTAAAACAAAAAGTAAAAATGCAAATGCCTACGATGTTATCATTGAAAACACATACCTTGGGCAGATGGGACAAAAGATAGCAACCCGTGTAACAGGAAATGCTATCATCTACACTGTTTCTTCCTTTTTAGATACACAGATAGGCAATACATTTAACATCGCCTACCATAATAATTCTCTCAATGTTGGATTTAGACTTTTTATTTTTGATGCTTTTAAAGTTGTCAGTATGAATGTTCATGCATTGAACTTCTTTTCTAAACTTGCTTCATCCTCTGCTGAATACAATGCTACTATCTGTTTTGTTGGTTTGAGTTTTGAAAAAACACCAATAGAATTCAAAGAAACACTAGAAGATGCTGGGATACTTTTTTATGAACAGATGGAGGAGATCTTAGATAACAAAGAACTTCTCAAAGAGTTAGGCGCTTCTTCTGCGACCAATGTAAAAAACAAACGCACACTCAACAAAGTGATTGTTACTGAGTTACCAAATTTTATAGAAGCAACAGTTGAAACGATAGAGATGATGACAAATTCTAAAGCGATCAAAGATGCTGCAAAAGTTGATAAGATTGAGATTAAAGAAAAAGATGGCAAGATCGCCAGCTCTATTGGCTTTTATGGGGACATTGATGGTATGGTGATGCTTGTTTTTCCGATTGAAATCGCTAAACAAGCTTGCGAACTCCTTATCGGTGAAGAGACAAACGATACAGAGATGATCTTAGATACACTTGCGGAACTTGTCAACATCGTTGGAGGTAAGATAAAAACCCTTCTTGGAGAACAGGGACATCGCGTAGATATTACACTTCCAAGGACATATCCGAATGTAGATGCACTTCTTGAGGTGGCTCAGGAGAAAAAAGGTGTACAAGTAGATCTTTCATTTAATGATGATAAGTTTTTGTTTTTCTTAACAAGATAAAAGCTACTTTTTTCTATAATTTCATAAAAAATCAGGAAGTTTTATGATAAAAGTAGCACCGAGTATCCTCTCTGCAGATTTTGGAAACCTACAACATGATGTAGAAGCTATATGTAATGCGGGGTGTGACCTTGTTCATGTAGATGTGATGGATGGACACTTTGTTCCTAACCTCACTATTGGACCTGTTGTGGTCTCTAGTGTTGCAGCTTGTGCTACAAAACCTCTTGATATCCATCTTATGGTAGAAAATAACACTTTTTTTGTTGATCTTTTTGCTCCTTTAAAACCTGAGTATATCTCTTTTCATATAGAGGAAGAAAAACACCCTCACAGACTTATCCAAAAGATTCGCTCCTTGGGGATCAAACCTGCTATTGTTCTTAATCCACACACACCACCCGAGACAATAGAGTTTTTACTCAAAGATCTTGATATGGTACTGCTTATGAGCGTAAACCCTGGCTTTGGTGGGCAAAGTTTTATTGATACTGTACTTGATAAAGCTGCACGACTCAATGAACTTCGTAACCGTATCAACCCTGAATGTCTCATAGAGATTGATGGTGGTGTGAGTGATAAAAATATAGAAGCACTCAAAGCTGTAGGTGTTGATGTGGTTGTAGCTGGAAGCTATGTGTTTAATCACCAAAGCAAAAAAGAAGCGATAGAAAGTCTTCAAATCTAATGCGCACAAAGATCTGCGGAATAACATCATACACAGATGCTATGGTTGCCATAAGTGCAGGTGCAGATGCACTTGGATTTGTCTTTTATGAAAAATCACCCCGTTATGTCACTACAAAACAAGCAAAAGAGATTATCTCTGAGCTTCCCCCTTTTGTTGAAAAAGTTGCACTTTTTGTCAATGTTACTCCCCAAGAGGTAGATACTACCTGCCAAGAGGTTGGAGCTACACTTGCACAGCTTCACTTTGAAGTAGATAAGGAGTATTGTACACAACTAAGTACTCCTCATGTAAAAGTGATACGTGCAAAATCAAAAGAAGATATCTTAAACTACGAAGATGAGTACAGACTTGTAGATGCTTACTGTGAAGCTTATGGTGGAGCAGGAAAGAGAATCAACATTGAGTGGTTTGAGGGGGTTGATTGTAGTAAGATCATCCTTGCTGGTGGGTTAGATGGTTCAAATGTAGCCTCACTAAAAAAGTATGGTTTTTACGGAGTTGATGTTAGTAGTGGTGTAGAAGCCTCCAAGGGTGTCAAAGATGCCCAAAAAGTAAAAGATTTTATCGCCAATGCTCAATAAAGACTTCGCACTCGATCAAAAGAGTATCTCACTTCTAAGCACACGAGGTATCACACTTGAGAAGATCAAAGAGCAGATAGACGAGAGTTTTGATCTATTTTTAGAGCTTTCACGTGCTCAAGGGTTGGAGATAGTTAAACGAAAAGGGCACTACTTTTTTCAAACAAAGTTTACCAAACTAGAAGATGCTGAATTTTGTATTGTCGATATTGAGACAAATGGCTCTAAAATAGATAAACATCAAATTATCGAAATAGCAGCACTTAAAATCAAAAATCATAAAATCATCGATCGTTTTGAATCACTAGTACATACAAAAGAGATTAATGAGCATATTGTAGAGATAACAGGTATAACAGCACAAGACACTAAAAATGCACCATCACTCAAAGAGGTCTTAAAGGAGTTTCGCCTTTTTTTGGGTGATGCTGTATTTGTTGCACACGATGTGAAGTTTGATTATACTTTTATCTCAAAGAGTTTAGAAAAAGTGGGGCTTGAACCTCTGTTAAATCGTAGTGTCTGTTCGCTAGCTCTTGCTGAGAGAACATTGAGTGTTTACAAATATGGTCTTTCTTATATGAATGACTTTTACAATCTCAATCCAAACGCAACACACCACAGAGCTATGAGTGATGTGATAACAACCTACAAGCTCTTTGAGCTTTCACTTGCTAAGATGCAAGAGAGTATAAATAATGTAGAAGATCTAATAAAATTTTCCAAAGAAGCACCAAGATTAAAGCGACCTAAGTTTGATCCTTTGCTTGATGTGTAAAATAATACTATGCAGCTATCTCGTACTTTCTGATATCAACTTCCACACCACTACTCACAATACTTCTTGCTTTTGCAAGAAGAGTTTTTGAGATAGATTCATCAATATATTTTTCACCACAATTATCACATACATGTGCAGGTACTTCTTTAAATACAATAGTTGCATTTCCCTTCTCGAGAGTAACTGTTGTTGTTTCCTCTTTTATCTCACCATGTTTACAAATCATACATCTCATACTGTCATCCTTTTTTTATAATCATTGCTCCATTTTGCTTATCT
>JAMORZ010000094.1 GCA_027063295.1 Sulfurimonas sp. | reverse complement strand
AAACTATGCAACTAATTGTTTTGTTTTATATTGTAGTGTGTTCATCATTTTTATATCTTCTTTATTTACCTCAAGAGTATCAGATAAATAACCCATTGTAGCCATCTGTTTTAACACAATAGAGAGGTTAAAGAGTACCTGAAACTCTTCAATATGCACAATAGGCATTAACTTAAAATCAAGTTTACCATTAAGAAGCTTACCCATAAAAAGCTGTTTTTGCATCTGTGTAGATATTCCAAATTCAAAACGATCTAAAAGTTTTGCATAGTTCAAAATAAGAACTTCAAAATACTCAACAACATTATCTATCGATTTGGCAACCACTTTGAGTTTTCGCACTTGAGATTTCATTTTGACAATCTCCTCTTCGATCCTTTGCTCCTCCTCTTTCACTTTTATAAGAGTTTGCTTTGCTTTTTTACGTGTTGAAAAACCTAGAGTCAAGATACCAAATGTAATCTCACTAAATTTTAGATTATCAAAATCTATTTGGTAAAGTTCAGCTTTTTTTCGTACACCTTTTTGATTTTTCACCTGTGTTATAGAACTATCAAAATATTCTAAAAAACTTTTTCCTTCAATCTCTAGATTATATAGTCTATTTGCCAGATTTGTAAATCTGTGAAAATGGTTGTTAAAAATATCTTTTTTATGATAGTTGATAGTTTTAATCTTTTCTTCTAAAGAGGAAGAAAGAACAGATACTTCATCTTCATACTTCGCTTTTGCTTTGTCATACCTCAGTGTAATCTGCCGCAACAGCTCTTTAGCTTCATCAAAGGTGTCTTTTCCTGTGATACTATTCCAAACTTTACTTGCAGTTTTGACTGGATGTTTCACAGCTTCAATAGTCGCTTTCACAACATCAACGGTAGCCTGTACAGCTTTTTTTGCAATTTTTTTAGCACCATTCCAAACTTTAGATGCTGCACTCTTTATTGATCCCCACAGTCCCATATCAATCTCCTATCTATTTATCAGCTCTACACCTTCAGCAAAAAGGTCATTCATAGCTTCTACCCATCTTTGAATCCTTTTTACCTCAAACTCTTTAATTCTAAACTCTTCAGATAACATATCAACAAATTTTGCCTCATTGCTACACACTTCACCATCTGCTAACAATATACCAAAAAGCTCTATCATCACTATTTTTTTAACTTTTTTTGTCGAACCCTTCAAATCGAAGATAATTTTTTTTATATCTTCTTGTCTATGTGCTTTATACTCTGGCATTTCACATTCGTTTTTAAACCCAGTTAAGACCTCTTCTTCTTCCTCTTTATGTTCACCATTAAGCCCCATAGCATAACGAGCTAACTCTAAAAAATTTTCCTGTTCTTTTTTGTCCAATAGATCTAAATACATTCTCTTTACCCTCTCATTAATACTTAGTAGTTTTTTTCTTTCCGTTTGTGAGATACTCAACTCTTTTTGTAATCTCACCTGCAACATCATAGTGGTATTCAAAAAGTAGATTCTGTTTATCATCATATTCATAACTTTTTACAAGTTGATTCTCTTTATATTCCATTATATACTTTAGTTTATCTTTTACAAAAACTTTTGATCTGTATTTACCATTTTCTTCATACTCCACTTGTGTTATCGCTTTATCTTTTTTATCTCTTATTTGCACCAATTTACAATGAGCAAACTCTTTAATAAAGCCACCTTCCTCTTCTACTCCATTTTTATATTTACTTATTTCATTTGTGGTATTGATAAAGTTTGCAATTTTTAAAGAAGCTATATTATGTAGCGATACCGATAAATTCTCGCTGAGCAATTGTGATATTTTTTGAACATTTGCATTATTTTGCTCATGTAAACTCACCATCTCTTGTTTTAATTCTTGTTGTTTTTTAGATAAGTGAGCTGCTCTTTCTTCAGTGATTGTAAAACTATTTGTATAAAGATCTTTCACTTCATCAATAGATTGTGCTATTGTGGTTGAGAATTGTTTTTCTAAAGATTGTAGCTCTTGAAAATTGAGTTTTTGATTCTCCTTCATACTCTCTTTTAAACTTCCCTCCGTAGTATGAAATTGTTCTATCAGAGATCTCTGTAAAGTTTTCATGCTATCGATTTCTAAATGTACTTTATTATTAAATGCTTGTATACTTTTATACATTTGATCATTACGATCTAAAATCTCTTGATGGAGTTTTGCAACAACTTGCTGGCTTTCCTCTTTAGATCTTTTGATCTCATCTATTATTTCTAAAGAGATCTTTTCTATATTTGATTGTAATTCAACAATATCTTCTTGAGATTTTTCCAATCTCTTTTTTAGCTGCAAGAACATAAAACCAACTACAACCAATACAACTAGCATAGCCACTACAATATAAATCTGAGTTATTTCCATCCATAAACCTTTCAAGCATTTAACTTATTATAACATAATTATACAGCCTTGCATGATATTGTTTCACGTGGAACATTGCATTATTGAACTATAAGTCTAAGAAGATATAATATGTTTATATATTAAGGTAAAGAGTATTATGAACTATTTTGCAAAAAGAATTATCCCTTGTTTAGATGTAAAAGATGGGCGTGTTGTCAAAGGTGTCAACTTTGTTGGACTCAAAGATGCGGGTGATCCTGTTGAAGTTGCACGTCGTTATAACGAAGAGGGTGCAGATGAACTTACATTTTTAGATATCACGGCATCTTCTGATAATCGTGATACTATTGTAGATATTGTTGCTCAGGTTGCTCGTGAGATTTTTATCCCCCTTACTGTTGGTGGTGGGATCCGAAAACTTGAAGATATCTACAAACTCCTCAATGTAGGGTGCGACAAAGTAAGTGTGAACTCAGCAGCTATCAAACGACCTGAACTCATAGATGAGGGTGCGAAACGTTTTGGCTCTCAGTGTATTGTCACGGCCATAGATGTCAAACGCAACAAAAAGGGCAGCTACAATGTCTATCTTAACGGGGGCAGGGTAGATACTGGCATAGATGCACTCGAATGGGCAAAAGAGGTAGTAAGTCGTGGAAGTGGTGAGATACTACTTACATCTATGGATGCAGATGGAACAAAAGCTGGATTTGAGCTAAACATCACAGAGCAGATAAGCAAAGCTGTCAATGTACCGGTAATAGCAAGTGGTGGAGCAGGAACGATGGAGCATATCAAAGATGCATTTGATGTGGGAGCAGATGCTGCACTTGCTGCGAGTATTTTTCACTACAAAGAGATAGATATTATGGATCTCAAACACTATCTACACGAACAAAAGATACCTGTTAGACTATGATAATCTGTGCTGGAAACAATGAAACTTTTGATTTTGCCACACCTATGGGGGTGGGGATGATAGAGACTACTCTCAACCTTACACGACTTTGCCTTTTTGATAAACCTGAGTTTTTGCTCTTTGTAGGCACTGCTGGAAGTTATGGAGATGCAAAGATATTTGATATAGTTGAGAGCAAAACTGCTGCTAACATAGAACTTGCATTTTTAGAGAAAAATGCCTACACACCACTTGAAAATGTGATAAGTACTAACACAACTAACACACAAGATATCATCATAAACTCATCAAACTATATCTCTACAAATATAGAACTGACACAAAAGTTTCTCAGGCTTGGAGTAGGGCTTGAAAACATGGAGTTTTTTGCAGTACTAAGTGTGGCAAAAGAGTTTAACATTCCAGCTGGTGGAGTGTTTTGTGTTACTAACTACACTAACACAGAAGCACATGCAGATTTTATCAAAAACCATGCAAAAGCCAAAGAGTTACTCACTAAACATGTTACAAAACGGATAAAGGAACTCACACAAAAATGACACAACTCAAACCATCACTAATGGACTATACCCTAAAAGAGTTACAAGCTATTGTAAAACCATCGTTTCGTGCAAAACAGATCTACGGGTGGCTTTACCATCAGTATGCTTCAAGCTACGATGATATGAAAAATATACCAAAAACACTCAAAGAGGAGCTAGCACAAACACACCTTGTCAATCCACTCAAAATTGTAAACAAAGAGCTATCAAGTGATGGAACGATCAAGTATCTCTTAGAACTTCAAGATGGTAAAACGATGGAAGCTGTATGGCTAAAGATGAAAGATGAGCAGTATGGTGATGATGGAGAGGTTGTGCAAGAGGCCAAATACACCATCTGTGTTTCAACTCAGGTTGGGTGTAAAGTGGGGTGCAGCTTTTGTCTCACTGCAAAAGGTGGATTTACAAGAGATCTGAGTGCCGGAGAGATTGTTGCCCAAGTAGTTACTTTAAAACGCGATAATAACCACAAGCATAACAGAAAGATAAATATAGTCTATATGGGGATGGGTGAGCCACTCGACAACCTCACTAACCTTGCAAAAGCGATAGAGATTTTCCAAGAAAATGATGGTCTGAGCATCTCAGGCAAACGCCAAACTGTTAGTACAAGTGGTCTAAGCACCAAGATAGACAAACTAGGCGAAATGGATCTTGGAGTTCACATAGCGATCTCCCTTCATGCTGTTGATGATGAGCTTAGAAGTGAGCTTATACCTATGAATAAAGCACATAACATCAACTCCATCATAGAAGCAGTGAAACGTTTCCCTATAGACACTCGCAAACGTGTTATGTTTGAGTACCTTGTTATCAAAGATAAAAACGACGATATAACAAGTGCAAAAAAGTTAGTAAAACTTCTCAGTGGAATCAAAGCAAAGGTAAACCTTATCTACTTTAACCCATACCCTGGTACAGACTATGAGCGACCAAGTTATGATGATATGTTTGCGTTTCAGGAGTATCTTGTAAAGCATGGACTTCTTTGCACCATACGTGATTCTAAAGGGATAGATATCAGTGCTGCATGTGGACAGCTAAAAGAGAAAACGCAAGGAGAACAAAATGGGTGATTTTACAGGTGTAGATATCGCAGAGGTGATTATAATCGTAGTTGTATTTTTGATAGGTGTGGGTGGTTTCATCTATGCAGCTACAAAAGAAGACTAGGTTTATGGTAAAATAAAAAAAACAAGAAAGGTAAATGATGGCAGAAAAAACAGATGCTGATAGAATCAAAGAGGTTTATAAACTCTGTAAAGGTCACTTTGGTGATGTACAATTTGTTGGTGTGAAATATCATAACAAAATAGGCTGGATAGCTAAAGCACAACTTGGTGATGATTTTGAAAATCTCACTGCAGATGGAAAGACAAGTGAAGATGCACTCAGAAAACTAAGAAACAGAGTGAAAAAAATCATCAAAAGATACAACGGCGTTTAACAGCCAAAACGGAGTAAACGACCAACACACCAGGGAGGTCGTTTATGAGTGTAATAATACCCTACTTTTCTTACAAAAAACTAACAAAAACAATTTCATTTTCATATCTTTATCTCTATTTATTTGATTTTATTCACATAGTGTTCTAAGTTGTGAATATGTGAGCAAATAGTGAGAAGAAAATAAAAAATTTATCTTTTTTAAGGGATTTTTTATATAAATATTAGCTGAAACTATTTCTTCAAAATCACTTAAATACCTATTTTAGGGACTTTGAGAGTTTTTAGATTATTATTTGTTTTTTTATTCACTTATTCACATAAAGAGAATACTAATGAGCGAAAATCAACTTTGCTTTTTATGTGATAATATCTATTATAAAGTTCAAACTCTAATTCATTAGCATGAAGCATCAATCTTGATGCACCACTTAACTCAAGACGTTTTTTATCACTTAACTCTTTGTCAAGATACTTTATAAAGTTCTCTTTACTCTGTCCATAGATAGGATCACCAACAATTGGATGTTTCACGTGAAACAGATGTACACGTATTTGATGTTGTCTTCCTGTATGTGGTGCACACTCAACAAGAGTCATATCTAACTCTTTAAAATACTCCAAAGGTTTAAAAGTTGTTTTTGATGGTTTTCCATCAGGATGCACCTCTACAACCATTCGCAAAATTGCACTATCATCTTTTCTTCTGATGATTGGCTCTTCAACAACCAAAGAGTTTTGAAACTCACCATGAACAAGTGCGAGATATTTTTTTTGCATATCTCTCTCTTGAAACATCATCTTTATATCTCTTTCACTCTTTTTGTTTCTGGCACATAATACAAGCCCACTTGTTTCCATATCTATACGGTGTGCTATATTTGCATCTCTGCCAAATTGATATTTGAGTTCATCAATGAGAGAGTAGGGTGTATGTTTTGTTTGTGGATGGATAAGCACTCCACTTGGTTTATCAAACACCACAAATTCATCATGAACAAACGTAGGTTCTAACCCTTTTGTGATAGGTTCAAAGTATATAAACTCAAACTCACCTTCAAGCTCAAAAGATGCTTTTGTAATCGGTTCACCATCTACCAGCACTCTACCTCGAGCGATAAAACGTTGTGCCTCTTTTTGTGTGTAACCTAGTTCTTTTACGAGATACAAAAAGGCTCTTGTTTTTTCTTTGGCAAATAGCTTTTTCTTTACAAACGGCACACTTAATTCCTCTATTATGATATATACTGTAAAATGTCGTACTTAAATTTATGCGAATTGTAGCACATTATAAAGGTTAAAAATGGTAGAGAGATATTCACGCCCAGAGATGGCAGAAAAATGGACACAGTATGCACGCTATGCAGCATGGCTTGAAGTGGAAAAAGCAGCAGTTAAAGCTTGGGCAAAACTTGGTAAGATTCCTCAAGAAGATGCAGACAAGATTGTAAAAAACGCAAAGTTCTCAGTTGAGCGCATCGAAGAGATAGAAGCGATCACAAAACACGATCTTATTGCGTTTAATACAAGTGTATCTGAAAGCCTTGGTGATGAGTCACGTTGGTTTCACTATGGTATGACATCTTCAGATGCTGTAGATACTGGTGTAGCACTTCAAATGAGAGATTCACTCAACATCATCATCGAAGATGTAAAGATGCTTATGGAATCGATCAAAAAACGTGCTTATGAGCATAAGATGACACTTATGGTTGGAAGAAGCCACGGTATCCATGGTGAGCCTATCACTTTTGGTCTTACACTTGCAGTGTGGTATGATGAGATGGCACGTCACCTTAAAAACCTTGAAGAGACTATGGAAGTGATAGCAGTTGGTCAAATCTCTGGAGCAATGGGTAACTTTGCTCACGCTCCACTTGAACTTGAAGAGTATGCTATGGCTGAACTTGGTTTAAAACCTGAACCGTGTTCTAACCAGGTAGTACATCGTGATCGTTATGCTCGACTTGCATCTGCACTTGCACTGATGGCTTCTAGTGTTGAGAAGTTTGCTGTTCAAGTAAGACATCTACAGCGTACAGAAGTTTATGAGGCTGAAGAGTTCTTTGCAAAAGGGCAAAAAGGATCTTCTGCAATGCCACACAAACGTAACCCTATTTTAACTGAGAACATCACAGGTCTTGCTCGCACTATTAGAGCTTATGCAAACCCTGCAATGGAAAATGTAGCACTTTGGCATGAGCGTGATATCAGCCACTCATCAAATGAACGTTTTTGGTTGCCTGATGCTTTCATCACTGCTGACTTTATGCTTCACCGTATGAACAATGTGATCGCAAACCTTACAGTGTTCCCTGAAAATATGATGAAGAACCTTAACCTCACAGGTGGTCTTGTTTTCTCTCAACGTGTTTTACTTGAACTTCCACTTCAAGGTGTAAGTCGTGAAGATGCTTACAAAATCGTTCAAAGAAACGCAATGAAAGTTTGGGAAGAGATCCAAGCTGGTCGCCCAACTGTAAATGAAAAAGGGGAGTCACTCTACCTTAACCATCTTTTAGCAGATGAGGAGCTAAGAGCTAAACTTAGCGAAGAGCAAATTCGTGAGTGTTTTAACTATGATTACTACACTAAAAATGTAGATGCCATCTTCAAGCGTGTGTTTGAAAAATAAGATTTTCACCCTTTTTTCACTAGTATAACCCTCAGGTGGGTTATACTCCACAAAGATCAAAAACTTTCTTATCTAATTTACTTTTTTCAGCATTTCCATACCTTTATTTAGATAAAATTTACTACTTATTTAAATGATTTTTTATCTAAATATTCTTTCAATAATTACATAAAAAATCTCACTATTTTACTCAGGAAAATGAATGATTACAATTGTAAAACGTAACGGTCGTACTGAGCCGTTAGATATCTCTAAAATTCAAAAATACACTTCAGCAGCAGTCAAAGGGCTTGAAAATGTTAGTCAAAGTGAACTTGAAGTTGATGCACAGATCCACTTCCGTGATGGTATTACATCTAAAGAGATTCAAGAAACTCTCATTAAAACTGCTGTGGACAAGATTGATATCGATGCTCCAAACTGGACCTTTGTTGCATCTCGCCTTTTTATCTTCAACCTTTACCATCAGGTAAACGGCTTTACAGGATATGGATCTTTAAAGAAATATTTTGAAAAAGGGGAAAAAGAGGGGCGCATCCTATTAGGCCTTCGTGATATGTACGACCTTGAAGAGCTTGAAAAACACATTGTACCTGAGCGTGATTTTCAGTTTAACTACCTTGGTGTAAAAACTCTTTACGATAGATACCTTATAAAAGATAGCCAAGGTAACCCTATAGAGCTTCCACAACATATGTTTATGGCTATTGCAATGTTCTTAGCTCAACGTGAAGAGAATCGCCAAGAGTGGGCAATCAAGTTTTACAATATGATCAGTAAATTTGAAGTGATGCTTGCAACACCAACTCTCTCAAACGCAAGAACACCACGTCATCAACTCTCTTCATGCTACATCGGTAGTACACCTGATAACATAGAGGGTATCTTCGATGCTTACCAAGAGATGGCAATGCTCTCCAAATTTGGTGGTGGTATCGGTTGGGACTGGACACAAGTTCGCTCTATGGGAAGCTTCATCGATGGGCATAAAAACGCAGCTGGTGGAACAGTGCCATTTCTTAAAATCACAAACGATATAGCGATTGCAGTAGATCAACTAGGAACACGCAAAGGTGCTATTGCAGTTTACTTAGAACCATGGCATATCGATATCAATGACTTTTTAGATCTAAAGAAAAACTCTGGTGAAGAGCGTCGTCGTGCACATGATCTCTTTCCTGCACTATGGCTTAATGATCTTTTTATGCAAAGGGTACAAGAGGATGCTATCTGGACACTTTTTGATCCTTATGATGTACGTGAACTCTCAACAATGTATGGTGAAGAGTTTAACAAACGCTACATAGAACTTGAACAAGATGAAAACCTTATCAAAGAGACAATCAAAGCAAAAGATTTATGGAAAAAAATCTTGACATCTTATTTTGAAACAGGTTCTCCATTTTTATGTTTTAAGGATAATGCAAACCGTACTAACCCAAATGATCATCAAGGTGTTATACGTAGTTCTAATCTTTGTACAGAAATCTTTCAAAACACAAATCCAAACCACTACAAGATCAAGTTCATCTTTGAAAATGGAGATAGTGTTAGCTATGAAGAGGATGAGATGGTTACAGTTGATAGTGGCATCACAAAACCTGCTAAAAAAGTAACTGCACTTGATTCACTTGGTGGTATGCCAATCTTTATCGTAGAGAAAGAGAAGATCGATGGTTCTACAGCTGTTTGTAATCTTGCATCAATTAATCTTTCACGTATCAACACTAAAGAGGATATTGACCGTATTGTTCCAACTGCCATCAGATGTTTGGACAATGTAATTGACCTTAACTTCTACCCAGTTGAGAAAGTAAAACGCACTAACATGAGAAGTCGTTCTATTGGTCTTGGTGTTATGGGTGAAGCACAGATGTTAGCAGAAGCTGGTATCATGTGGGGAAGTCAAGAACACTTTGATAAGATCGATGAAGTTATGGAAGCAGTTTGTTACAATGCTATCTCAGCATCATCAGACCTTGCAGTAGAAAAAGGAAGCTATCCAGAGTTTGAAGGAAGCAAGTGGAGTCGTGGTATCTTCCCTCATGACCATGCAAATGCAGAGGTGAGAAATCTTGTTGATCGTGGTGGACTTTTTGCTTCAACATATGAATGGGATGAATTGCGTTCAAAAGTAAAAAAACAAGGTATGCGTAACGGTTATCTTATGGCAGTAGCACCAACTAGCTCCATCTCTATCCTTACAGGAACTACCCAAGCGATTGAGCCTGTATTTAAACGCAAGTGGTTTGAAGAGAACCTTTCTGGGCTCATCCCTGTTGTTGTACCAAAACTCTCACCAGATACTTGGTCTTACTACACACCTGCATATGACTTAAACCAAACGGTACTCATAAAAGCAGCAGCAATCCGTCAAAAATGGATAGATCAAGGACAATCTCTCAATATCTTTATCACTCTAGATAAAGCAAGTGGAAGATACTTAAATGAGATCTATATGCTTGCATGGAAACTGGGACTTAAATCTACTTACTACCTCAGAAGCCAATCTCCTGAAATGGCAAACGATGTAGAAGATAGAAGCATGGAATGTGTTGGATGTCAGTAGGTCTAAGATGAAACCACTTTTACAACATCATATCCCAACATTTTGTGAACGTTTTTGTAACTTTGAAGATGCAGAGTTTCGCTCATTTGAGATGATATCTCCAACAGCTTTTACTATTACACTTGCACTGCAAGATGCATCTTGTGACTTTGACTGGATAACACTCTCTTTAGAGTTTTATGATGTTTTTGATGCTTCTTTGATTGATAATGACAAACTTCCTTTTGTCAATTTTACAGAAGGTGCGACATTGGAATATGACGAAGGTT
>JAMORZ010000093.1 GCA_027063295.1 Sulfurimonas sp. | reverse complement strand
TTGATAACAAAAAAGATTCACTTCTTTGCTATAATTGCACTTATGAATCAACTAATTGAATATATAGAAGCTCACGAAGAGAGTGAGATGCACCCAAGTGACATCGCCAAACTTCTTAAACAACTTGATGATGAGGAGTTTTCAGAAGCGATTAAACTTGTACCAAAAGATTTGGTGGGTGATGTTGCACTTGCTCTTCCTGATAGATACTTTGATGATGTTGTTGAAAACCTCAGTGTAGATGAACTCTCCCATGCCGTAACTGAACTAGAATCAGATGATCAGCTAGAGTTTATGCAAGAGCTTGAAGAGGTTGATGAAGAGGTCGCTTCCAAGGTTTTTGATACACTAGACGAGGAAGATAAGCAAGAGATTGCCAAGCTACAAACTTATGAAGAGGATGAAGCTGGTGCTTATATGCAGCTTGAGGTGTTTACTGCTCATGAAGATGAGGTGGTACAAGATGTGATCAAGCGTTTTGCAAAACTGCGTAAAGAGAATGAACTTGAAAATGTTCAAAACCTCTTTATTGTTGATCATGACAATAAGCTTCTCTACACGGTAGGTCTTGATGATCTGCTTATTTTTGATTTTTCTAAAACAATACGGGAAAATATAGAAGCAAGTGATGAGAATTTTGAACCAAAAGTAGCACAAGATAGAGAAGATATCAAAGAGGTTGTACACTACTTTGAAGAGTATGATCTCTCTGTTATGCCTATTGTCAATGCTTATGGGATCCTTCTTGGTCGTATCACCTCAGATGATATCTATGATATCATCAATGAACATGCAACTGAGCAGATGTATAACCTTGCTGGTGTTGATGATGATGCTGAGGAAGATGATGAGATCTTAAACGCAGGAAAAAAGCGTGCAACTTGGTTGGGGCTTAATCTTTTAACTGCAATCGCTGCTTCACTTGTTATTGGGCTTTTTTCTGATACACTTGATCAGATGGTTGCTCTTGCTATACTTATGCCTATTGTTGCATCGATGGGTGGAAATGCGGGAACACAAAGCCTTACTGTTGTTGTTCGCCAACTTGCACTTGGGGATATCTCTCAGGGTGATGCGATGCGTATCATTAAAAAAGAGGTGCTTATCTCTCTTGGCAATGGGATGTTTTTTGCTATGGTGATCGGAGTTATAGCTGCGATTTGGTTTGATAAAGGGATGCTTGGAGTGGTTATTGCTTTGAGTATGGTTATCAACCTGCTAATGGCAGGTTTTTTTGGGGCGGTAATACCGTTGTTTTTAAAAAAGTTAGATATAGATCCAGCGATCGGAAGTACAGTTATACTTACAACTGTAACTGATGTTGTTGGATTTTTTAGCTTTTTAGGTCTTGCGACTTTTATTTTACTATAAGGGATATGTAAACTTTGGACTTGTTACTTTTATTTTTTCTTCTCTCTGTTGGAGTGTCGTTTGTTTGTTCTATCTTAGAATCGGTTCTTCTCTCAATAAATATGTCCTATGTGGCAGTACTTGAAAAGGAAAAGCCAACAGTTGGAAAGCTACTGCGTTTGCATAAAGAAAATATCAACAAATCGATAGCTTCTATCCTTATTTTAAACACTATTGCCAATACTTTAGGTGCTGCTGCTGTTGGTGCTCAGGCTTCTATCATATTTGGAAATGATGCTGTTGTATATGTCTCAGTTGTACTTACTTTTGCGATATTGTTTTTTTCTGAGATTATTCCAAAAACTATCGGGGCTATCTACTGGAAACAACTCGCTCCCATAGCTGCACACTTTATCCGTGTATTTATCTGGATCACTTATCCTATCATCTTAACCACACTTGCTGTGACAAATAAGATTAGCAATGGAAAAGGGGAAGCACACTCACTTACCAAAGAAGAGCTTTTAGAGTCTATGCTAATGAGTGAAGATGAGGGGATTATCGATGAACAAGAATCTGATGTGATTGAGAACATCTTAAATCTTGATAACATCAAGGTAAACGAGGTGCTTACACCAAGAAGTGTTGTTTTTGCCATCGATGAATCTATGAGTATCAAAGAGGTTATAGAAACACAAGATGCTATTTTTAAGTTTTCACGTATTCCACTTTATAATGGCAGTATTGAAGATGTAACAGGGCTTGTGCTTACCAAAAAGATCTTCAAACAAGCTCTTGAGGATGATTCTGTTCCTTTGAGCGCTATAAAAAAAGAGATCTTCTCTATCAATGAAAATATTCCTGTAAGTAAGGCACTTGATCTCTTCATCAAGAAAAAAGATCATATGTTTTTAGTTATTGATAACTATGATCAAACAGAGGGGATTATCACTTTAGAGGATTGTGTTGAAACGATTTTGGGTGTTGAAATTATGGATGAGAGTGATACAACAGAAGACATGCGTGAACTTGCAAAACGCAAGATGAAACTCAAACGTAAGATGAAAGAGAACACTCAGTAAATACTGAGTTTCTCTAAAATGGTTACATCCCTGGTATGCGCGGGATTTTTCCAAGTTTTGAGTAGCGACAGTAGAGTCCCCATCCTTTTTTAAGCCAGTGCCCAACAACTGGCATAGGGAACATAAAGCCACGTTTCTCATCACGGTACACAAATGCAGCTCCATCACCACTATCCATCACACATAAGATATTGAGGTGTGAGTTGTAGCCGTGAAAATCGCTTCCACCATTATCACGCTGCTCTATATTGTGTGTTGCATTTTTTGCTTGAACTTCTGCAATGTGACCTTGTTTTGCTCTCCAGTCATACCCTTCAAGGGCTGCAACATCACCGATAGCATAGATATTTGTCATCTTACCATCTTCATCTAAAACGCAAGAAAAGTCATCAGTTTTTACAAAACCAGCTGCGTTTTGTGGAAGATCTGAGTTTTTGATAACCTCATGCCCATCACCAGCAGGGATAAACATAATCATATCAGCTTCTAGTTTGCTCTCATCTTCAAATACCACACCATCTGATTCAAACGCAGTGATCTTTTTACCAAAGTGTTTGTTGATGTTGAGTTTGCTAAAGAACATATCCATCATTTTAAGTGCTTGTGGACCCATACGCTTCCCTGGTTCAGCCATAGGAGCAAAGAAAGTGAGCTCAAAGTTATCGCGGATCCCTTTTTTCTTAAGCATATTGTGAACATTGAAAAGTAGCTCAAAACCAGGTCCACCTCGAACAGCTGAGGTGTCATTTGGATTGCCACCAAAGCCCATTGCAATTTTTCCACTCCCTTTTTCTACCAGAGCATCAAGTTGTGCTTGAATCTCTAAAGACTGCTCAGGTGCACCACAGATAGAGCGAGTATGCTCTACACCTTTTGGTTTCATCTTTGAAGCTCCCATCGCCAAGATAAGGTAATCATAATCATCAAGTATCTTACCACTTTGTAGAGTTACTTTGTTCTCTTTTGCACTGATTGCACTTACCCCATCAACAATGAGCTCAAATCCATGAGCTGCTTGAAGTTCTTTGAGATCTACACATACATCTTCAAAACTGCTTTCACGTGTAGGTACCCAGATAGAAGTAGGGTAGATGTAAAAATAGTCCCTGTCACTTACAAGTGTTACATCATAATTCATCTTTCTCAGATGCGCTGCTGCATCAACTCCAGCAAAACCACCACCAAGTACAAGTACTTTTTTCATTTGTTACACCTTCTTCAAAAAAATTACAAAATGATACACAAAGTGATGTTAAAAATATATTAAGAGAGTATTTTCTTCGTCATAAAGAGAGTTAAACTAGAGATGATATAATGGCGAGATTTTTTAAAAAGGTGATGTAATGAAAATAATATTTTTAATACTTGGATATGTTATGGCTCTTCAAGCTATTATCACTATTGCTCCAGCAAAGTTGGGTAAGAAACCTGGTATAAGTGGTACACTTGAAGGATCATTTCAAACAAAAAGGGGAAACACAGATAAAGATGAATACTCAGCAGGATTGCGTTTACAGTATGATAACAATGCTTCATATTTGGTTTGGAGTGATTTTATTGGTGTGTATGGGGAAGCCAATGGTGAGAGAAATACAAACAAAACCTATGCGCATGTTCGCTTGGTTCACGATATGATAGAGTATATCAACTGGGAACTTTTTGTGCAGTCTGAGACAAATGAGTTTACAAGTGTTGATAAGCGTCGCCTTGGTGGTGGTGGGCTGAGATTTGGTTATGAAGATAAAAGTACGGGGATTGTTTATTGTGGTATTGGGGCTTTTTATGAGTATATTACATACTCTACACATATAGATCCCACAGAGTACAATTGGAGGGTTAATTTTTATCTTGCTTATGTAAAAGAGATAAAAGATAAGTACAAGTTTGCTTATGTTGCTTACTATCAGCCTAAATTTGGGGATATTGATGATTATATCACATCGCAAGGCGTAGAGTTTAAGATGAAGATATATGAAAAACTCTCAATAAAGCTTAATCTTTACTATGATTATGATGCAACTCCTGCAACAGGTAGGGAAAAAACAGACTTTACACAACTTACGAGTTTTACATACGATTTTTAAACTCTTTTGTTGATAAAATAAACAGCAACCATAGAGACAGCTCCCCCAATGATGATGTGAAGCTGCATCGGCTCATCTAAAACCACCCAAGCACTCAAAAGAGCAAATACAGGGACTAAAAACATAAAAGAGCTAGTTTTTTCACTTCCAAGTTTGCCACTGGCAACAAAAAAGATGGTCGTTGCAATGGTCTGCCCAAATACAGCCAAGTAGATCATCGCTACCCAAAACTCCCACCCCTGTGTAAACACACTCAAAAGTTTTGCATCTTTTGCATACAAAAGTGTACTAAAGGTAGCGACTAAGGAGATATAAAAACTGTAATGGATAGGGTGGATATATTTTTGTGAGTGTTGTGAGAGTATAGTCACCCCTGCCCAGATGGTAGCACAGAGTAAAAAGTAGATATTAGCCGAGTGAAAAAAGAGGCTCAGATCGTTAAGCTCAAGTAAGATATACCCACCAACAACACCTAAAAAAAGTCCAAAATACTGCTGGTTATGAAGCTTTTTACGAAATAAAAACGCAACAAATATAAATGTCATTATGGGGCTAAAAGTGGTAATGATCACACTTCCAGCACCAGCTAAACCATACTTTACACCAAAAAAAGAGGAGACCATAAACGCAACATTGAGTACAGAACTTGCAGCTACATACTTGAGTGCATGTTTATCTAGTGTAAGTGGCTTGTTAAAAAAGTAAAGTATGGGAATAAACGAGATGCTCATGAGAAAAAAACGCCAAAAGATAATAATATCCATATCAAGTTCATAGGTTAAAATCTTCAAAGCACTCCAGCCACCACCCCAAAGCAGCATTGCAAATACCATTAAGTAGGTAAAATGTTTTTGGCTTAGTTGCATTAGAGTAGCTCCCTTTTGATCCAGTAGGAGAGGGTATAAAGCCCCCAAAGATGCTGTTTAAATCTCCCCTTTGTACCTCTGTTGATATACTCCTCTATCATCTTTGTTTGAAACATCCCCGTTTGTTCATTGACCTCTGAGATGAGAGAGAGTTTATTGTCTGATGAGAGGTACTCGATGTAGGGGTTGGAAAAACCTTTTTTCTTGCGAGTGAGTATCTCATCATCGAGTTTATTGTGCATCACTTGTTTGAGCAGTGATTTTGTTACTCCATCTTTGTAGCGAAGTGATGGCTCTATGTTAAAGATAAGCGTAGAGAGTCTATGATCTAAAAAAGGTGTGCGAGACTCTATAGAGTGAGCCATTGAGACACGATCTAGTTTGGTTAAAAAATGCTCTGCTTGAAAGATATGAAGGTCAATATAGCTATACCATAAACTCTCATCAGTGTGCTTGGAATTTTCAAACCTCTCACGGTAGTTTTGCAGGTATACCAAAGAGTGGTTGTCTTTGATATTTTTTCTCATGAGAAGATTTTTTTGCAAGTCTGTAAACTTCTCCCCTGAGGTGCGAAACAAAAGTGTTTCATCGAAGATGCGTTTGTACCATTCCCACTCTCTGTTCATCGAAAAGTTGGAGCGAAAGTACTTTTTGAGCCAGTTTTTATGTAAAAGTGTGGCTGCTTTTTCAATGTCAAGATACTCAAAGTATTGTCTGTAACCCAAAAAGAGCTCATCACTACCCTCACCACTCATCACCACCTTGTAGCCATCTTGTTTTATCTGCTCAAAAAGTAGGTAAAGTGGCACAGCTGCTGGATCATTAAGTGGTTCATCGAGTGTGTCGAGCACCTTTGGCAAAGCATCTAAAAAACTATTTTGATCGATAACTACCTCTTTGTTTTGCAAAGAGAGAAGCTGTGCTGTTTTGGCTGCATTTTGCCTCTCATCATACTTTGCAAACTCTTTGTATCCAAGTGTGTAGGTTGGCAAGGGTTTGCCAAGTTTTTTTGCATAGTAGTTGATGGTGGCTGAGTCTATCCCCCCAGAGAGCAGGGAAGCTATCTCTACATCAGCATCAAGGCGCATCTCTATGGAGTTTTGTAGATGCTCCTCTATGGCATTTAGAGCCTCTTGTTCACTTGTAATCGTTGTGTAGGTATTTTCAAGCAGATCAAAGTATCTTTCTACTTTAAATACTCCATTTTCAAAAGACAAGTACTCCCCAGCAGCGAGTTTTTGTACCCCTTTGTAAAAAGTATGGGGTGGAGTGGGTGCTAAAAAGCTTAGGTAACTCAAAAGTGCATCGTTGTTTAGCTCTTTTTTGTTTAAAAAGGGAGTGAGTGCTTTGATCTCAGAAGCAAAGTGAAATGCTTGTTGCGTTTGAAGGTAAAAGAGTGGTTTTTTCCCAAGTCTATCACGAAATAGATAGAGTCTCTCCCCATCAAGCAGTGCGATGGCAAACATTCCACGAAGATGCTGGACAAACTCTACTCCCCATTTGAGATAGGCTGCGATGATAACTTCACTGTCACTCTGTGTTTGCCAAGGGAAGCTAAGTGTTTCTCTTAGCTCTTTGAAGTTGTAGATCTCCCCATTAAAAGAGAGGAGAATCTCTTTGTGTTTGAGTGGTTGATGGCTTCTGTGGTGTGTGTCTGTGATACTTAAACGCTGGTGTGCAAAAAAGACCCCTTTTCGCTCTACTATGCCACAGTTATCTGGACCTCTGTGGGAGAGTTTAGCGAGTGCATAGCGAACTTTGGAACTGTCATACTCCCCAATCACCCCAAATACACCACACATTAGCGAAAAAATCCTACAGTGATATCATCTTCTAAGTAGCCATCTAAAAACACTACCTCACCAACACTGAGTGCTTTTGCAAGTTTGTCTATCTGCTCTTTTGTAAGGTAGGTATAGGTCTCAGACTCATTTTTACCCTCAAGAGCATTGAAGATAAAACCTTTTTGTGAGTGTTTGTAGCAGTTACTAACAAAGAGCTGCACCTCAAAAGGGGTGAGCACATTTAAAGCCCCACTACACAGGTAAAACTCTGCATAGGGAAGATCCTCTTTGCAGATATCTTTGTGAAGTATCTCTGATGCAGTGTTCTCACTAGCTATCTGAACCATCTCATAAAGGGTGTCTATGCCGATATAACTTTTTGGAAGATTATTGCATTTTTCTAAGTAAAGGTAAAAATCACCAAACCCACACCCAGCATCAACGAGTGTAGAGTCTTGGAGTTGTTTAGGCAGAAGCTTACACAAAGCCTCAAAACGTAACTCCTGGTTGCATTTACTTGCCCAGTTGACACCCTGTGCAGATATGCCGTGTTTTGCAATGGCTGAGGTGTAAAATCTATGCATATCAATCTTTGGCAAGCTCTCTCCTTTTGTTGGTGAAATTATACTCAAATTCAACTTCTTTTGGCATAATCATCTATAAAAAAGGAGTGCAAATGGCTCAAAAAAGATTGGTGCTTGGTGGTGGGTGTTTTTGGTGTATCGAGGCAGTTTACTTAGATGTTAAGGGTGTTAGCAGTGCTGTGAGTGGTTATGCAGGGGGAGCAAGAGCAAATCCTAGTTATGAAAATGTATGTTCAGGTGCAACAGGGCATGCGGAGGTGGTTGACATTCGATATGATGATGATGTCATTACGTTAGAGGAGCTTTTAGATATCTTTTTTGTGATTCATGATCCAACAACATTAAATGCTCAAGGAGCAGATAAAGGGACACAGTATCGCTCGGTGATCTACTATTCTGATGAGGATGAAAAAGAGAAGATTCTTCAAAGTATAGCTAAGCATCAACAAAATTTTAGCGAAAAAATTGTTACAGAGCTAAGCCCACTTCCTGAAGTGTACAAAGCTGAGGAGTATCACCAAAACTACTTCAAACGCAATCCAAATCAAGGGTACTGTCAAGTGGTTGTTGCTCCAAAAGTAGCGAAGTTTATGGCAACTTTTCCTGAGAAGTTAGCTTAACTCTTTTAAGATACAAGGCACATCTGTTGTGTCACGTATCTCTTCATACTCCTCTATATGAGCATTGATAGTCTCAGTATAGTTTGTCATTGATTCTTCAAGTTTTGCTTTTGCTTCATCGACAAGAGCTTGTTGCTCTTTTTCAACTTTTTGAAACTCTTTAAATACTTTTAAAAAGTACTCTTTGTCATCAGTGAGAAGCAATATATTTTCAAGCTTGACCCATTTTCGTATCACGTTGCCATCTTTTTGGAAAAGAAAAATCACATTCTTATTTTTTTTGGAGGCAATATATTTGGGTGCACCAAACCCGATAACAGAAGCACCAATCTTGTTGGGTTGTTTTTTAATTACATAATACATATAACAAGTATAACAATTTTCAGGCTAATTTATGCTAAACTTATCTTATTAAAGAATTTAGTATAAGGTGTTATTATGAGTCAAGTATATGAACTAGCTATCGTTGGAGCAGGTCCTGCTGGGATAGCAACGGCTGTTGAGAGTTACTTACAAGGGGTGAGAAATATTGTTCTTTTGGAAAAAGATGAAAACCACAACTCCACTATTAGAAAGTACTACAAAGACAACAAACGTGTTGATGTGGACTGGAAAGGGCAAAAAGTAGAGCTAGATGGTAATATCTACTTCATCGATGGCACAAAAGAGTCCACACTCGATTTTTTTGATGAGATACTCAAAAACCACTCCGTTGAGCTTCAAACCCATGTAGAGGTAAGCTCCATAGAGAAACAAGAAGATGGCAGTTTTGAGGTGTTTATGGCTGGAAAAAGCATCAAGGCGAAGTATGTGGTAGTTACCATTGGTCGCATGGGAAAACCAAACAAACCAAGCTACAAGATACCACCTGCCATCAGAAAAAAAGTCAACTATACTCTTGATGATTGTGGTGAGGGTGAGAAGGTGCTTGTTGTTGGTGGAGGGGATTCTGCTGTAGAGTATGCGGTGGATTTAAGTGAGAAAAATGATGTAAGTATCTGTTATAGACGTGAGACATTTCGCCGAGCAAATCCAACAAACCAAAGAGATATCGCAAATGCGATTATGCACAAAGAGGTACGAGCACTTTTGGGTGTAAATATAGATGGACTTGAAGATGATGATGGCAAGGTGAAAGTGGTTTTTAACGAAATAGAGCCTGAGAGTTTCGATAGGGTAATCTATGCTATTGGTGGAACAACACCAAGTAGCTTTTTAGCAAGCAGTGGTATCAAGGAAGAAGATGGCAAACCTGTACACGATGAGAACTATGAGACAAATATAAAAGGGCTTTTTGTTGCGGGTGATATCACTCAAGAGAGTGGAGGAAGTATCGCATTAGGACTTAACCATGGTTATGCGATAGCTTGTCACATCCAAGGTGGATGTAGGGTGTGTAAAGATTAGTATTTCTTTATCACATCGTTGATCTGCACATATGCTTCAAATGGTGTGGTTTCAAAGTATTTCATGCCGTGTTGATGTGCAAACTCTTTTGTCATCTCTTTAATCTTGAGCAGATTAAAACGCGGTGCTTTAGGAAAAAGGTGATGTTCTATCTGAGTGTTGAGTCCACCATAAAACCAGTGGATAAAAGCACCACCAGAGAGTGAACGTGATGTTCTCATCTGAAGCTCCATCCATGAAAGACTCTCGCCTGTTTCTTTGTCAAACACTTCACACCCAAGGTGGTTGGTGATAAACCCAAACGCAAGCCATGGAGAGAGTGTAAAGTTGAGTGTCAGGTAAACCACTATCGCATCACTAAAAGGTAAAAAGTAAAAGATAGGTCCCCATACGATCGGCCAGTGCATCAACATCAAAAACAGCTCACCCCATTTTTTGCGTTTTATCACAAAGTTGTACGACTGAATAATAAACGCAGGGTACATAAAAAACATTGCTCCCCAAAACACAAGATACTTTGTAGCTCTTAGCCACGCTTTATCCCCTTTGTGGTTTGGTGTAAAAGCACCATCCATCGCCAAGATATCTTCATCTTTTTCAGGAACATTACACCATGTGTGGTGATTTACATTATGTTTAAAATCCCACCAAGATGAGGAGTTTGAGAGTATAAACGCAGCAAAAGGATATGAAAGCTTAAAAGAAAGCGACTTGTTTTTAAAATACTGTGTGTGTAAAATATCGTGCGAAATAAATACAGCACGAGTGAAGATGATAGTCATAAAAAAACCAAGACCAAACGCGGCAAGTTTTGACTCACCGACAAGAGTGCTCCAGTTCACTGCAAAGTAAAAAACAAGTGCCATGCTCGCAAGTGTCATGATCATCTCAATAGTTCCACGAACTGGAACACGATCTAATAAACCTGCAGCTCTTACCATAGCTTTGAGTTCGTGAAAATTATCTGGGTAGGGTTGACTC
>JAMORZ010000092.1 GCA_027063295.1 Sulfurimonas sp. | reverse complement strand
AGTCTTGATAATGGTGCTTTAGAATGGTGGAATAAATGGAAAGACTTTATTTTTAAAGCTATTGAACTTTGCTATGAAAAATAGAAAACAATTTAAGGGGATGAAAAGATGAGTGCAATTGAACAAAGAAAGGTGCAACGTGAGCTATTGCAGCCATTTACCCAAGAAGATTTAGAATGGAGAGTTCAGGCATCAGGAGAGTTTAATGGAAAAGTATGGGCTAGGATAATTGCCTATGTTACAAATAGAGCAATACAACAACGTCTTGATGATGTTGTTGGTATGATGAACTGGAAAAATGAGTTTTTGCCTCTACCAAACTCAGTAGGAAATGGTGCAATGTGTGGCATTTCTATTAAATTTGGAGATGAGTGGATAACAAAATTTGATGGAGCAGATAACACAAACATTGAGTCAACTAAAGGTGGTCTTAGTGGGTCAATGAAAAGAGCAGCAGTTCAATGGGGTATAGGTAGATACCTCTACGAAGTTAAAGCACATTATGCAGAGTGTATAGATGAGCAAACATATAGAAGTCTCAAGCGACACGAAAGAGATGCGTATGAAAAAGCAAAAACAAAAATAGGAAAAGTGTTTTATTGGAAAGCACCACCGCTAAACACTAAATATCTTCCAAAAAAACATCTTGGTATTGAAACTTATAAGACTATAAAGAAGCTAATTAAAGAAACAGGGTCAAAAGAGGATGACATCTGTAGTAAATATGGTGTAGATGATTTAAAAGACCTTTATGTAGATGAAGCTGGCGATCTAACTACTAAACTTTTAAAGATAAAAAACAGACAACAGGAGGAGAGAGATGCAGATACTAGAGCCAAGTAATTTAGAAAAAACAGATAACGTGGTAGATACACTAAACTGGAAGCTTCAAACAATAGAGGAGAAAAATCTACCAATAGCTGAGAGTCTGGCGGACTATATCGCGTATGGGCTCAGAAACCTTGAAGCAAAGATAGACCACATATCAGAGATGGAGAAAATACTTAAAGCTGAGAAAAAGTCTATAAAAGAGCAGATAGAGCGTGTGAAGATTGACGGTGCAAGATTTCTTCTTGACAACGGGATAGATAGACTTGATGGTGTGATGTGCTCATCCATAACAGTATCTAAACCAAGATGTGAGAAAACAGAAGAGGTTGAGAAAAAAGAGTTTAAGCTACTTGTATCAGAAGCAGAAGCAGAGGAGTTGCTTGTAGAACTCGGAAAAGCTGAGATAGTAACAACAACAGAGGTAAGAACTATAAAGGCTTTGCCTCCTAAACTGAGAGTCAATCATAAAAAAGTTGCTTAGATGAAAATAACATTCAAAAAAGAGCGAGGTATCTTGATACCCTACTCTGATGACGATGTTCAAAAGCTAAACACTGTTGCAGATGGTGCAGTGTATGAAGTGGATATTAAAAACATTGACATGCGTACACTTCAGCAAAACAGAGCTTTGCATAAGTATTTTACTATCTTGGCATCTGAATTAAACAGTGCAGGATATGACATAACAAAAGTCATAAAAGTAGAGATACCATGGAGTGCTACAAGTGTAAAAGAGTTGCTTTGGCGACCAGTAATGAAACAACAAATAAACAAAAATTCAACAA
>JAMORZ010000091.1 GCA_027063295.1 Sulfurimonas sp. | reverse complement strand
CACTTGATATTGCGTTTGATTTGGAATTAAACTCAAAAGATGATGTCACTTCGCTCATAGCAAAACTTCAAGATATTATGGATCGAAAAAACAGCTCTGATGAGATGATGCTTATCTCTGCAAGACAGATAAACGCAGTGGAGGTGACACTTCAAAATATCCAAGAGGCATTAACTCCACTCCAAGACCAAGAGCTTGAGATTTTTTCATTTCATCTCAATGAAGCGATCAAAGAGATATCAAAAATCACCAGACCATTTGAAAATGATGAGATGCTAGATAAAATGTTTGGCTCTTTTTGTTTGGGAAAATGATGAAGTATATCGCCATAGATTTGGGGCTTAAGCGCATTGGTCTTGCATACTCTGCACATAAAGATATCGTAACACCACTTCAAGCAGTGCTACGTAAAAATCGTAATCAAGCAGCAACAGATGTAAAAAAAGTGCTTGATGAGTGGGAAGTGGATGTTGTTGTTGTGGGAGTTCCTCTTGGTGGAAGCAGTGAAGACGAGATGAAACGCAGGATCGCACATTTTATGAAACTTGTTGCGTTTGAGGGTGAAGTGTATCTGCAAGATGAAGCAGGGAGCTCGCTTGAAGCTGAAAATATGATGAAAGGTGAGATTAAATATATCCGTGATGGACGTGTTGATTCACTCTCTGCAAAGATCATTTTAGAGCGATTTTTACGAAATACCCCCCCCGTTTAAAAAGTGAGTAGATTTTTTACTTTTTATTTTGATTTATTCTTCTTTTAAGTTTTGTTGTAGTTTCTTTTAAGTACTATAAATTCATGAAGAATATAACCCTAACTTTTAACACTATCGAAGAACTTGATGTAAAACTCAAAGAAACGGTAGTAGATGATACACCATCCACAATGATACAAGTATTTTGTGTAGATGAGACGCTTGATAGTGTTCAAAATATACACAAGTATTTTCAACAAAATTTTCCAAAATCAAAAGTTATGGGTACTACAACAGATGGTATAGTTCACAATTCAAATGTTTATACGGCAGCACAAAATGTAGTAACATTTACTATATTTGAAAAAACACAGTTGCAATTAGCAATGGTTGAACATAGCAATAGTTATAATAGTTCTTATGAAACAGGGGTGGCTATTGCAAAGCAGCTCTCTACTCCAACAACAAAACTACTTATCAGTTTTGCAGATGGGATTCACACAAATGCAGAAGAGTATCTTCATGGAATTGACTCTGTTAATGACTCTTTGATCGTATCTGGTGGTATGGCTGCTGATAATGGCAATCTTGTCAAAACATATATCTTTACAAATGAAAAGATTATATCTTCAGGAGCGATTGCGATCGCTTTAAACTCTGAAGAATTAAAAGTAGTAACAAACTATACGTTCGATTGGATGCCAATAGGTAAAAAGCTCACTGTTACAAAAGCGATTAAAAATCGTGTGTATGAGATCGATGGTATCTCCGCAGTTGATATCTACTCAAAATATATGGGACCCGAAGTAGCTGAAAAACTTCCACAAATTGGTATAGAATTTCCGCTTGTAGTAGAGAAAGATGGTATGCATATAGGTCGTGCACCTATTGCAAAGCATGATGATAACTCTCTCACTTTTGCTGGTAACCTTGAAGAGGGTGAAGAGGTGCGTTTTGGTGTTGGTAATGTTGATACCATTTTAAGAAGTGGACGGTATCAGATAGACAAGATGCTTAGTCAGTTAAAGTATAAAACTGAGGCAGTTTTTATCTACTCATGTATGGCAAGAAGACGTTTTTTAGATAAACAGGTGAGAAAAGAGTTGCAAAAATTTGAAGCGATTTCAGATTGTAGTGGTTTTTTTACCTATGGAGAGTTTTTTCATTCTAAAAATTCAAATGAACTTTTTAATGAGACGATGACAGTAGTTCTTCTTTCTGAGAGCTCAAAACAAGCTTCCTCTTATAGTTTTGAAGAGTATGAAAATGAGGAGTTTTTTGTCAAATCTGAGCATATCATAGCTCATCTTGCAAATGCAGTCTCAACAGAACTTGCCGAACTTAATGAAAACCTTGAGAAGAAAGTCAGACAAAGTTCTGAGTATATTTATAAACAAGCTTATTTTGATAAGCTAACAGGTTTACCAAATAGATTGAGCCTTATGGAAGATTTGCAAAATTCGATAGGTGACATACTATTTTTGATAAATATAGATGATTTTACCATCATTAATGATTTTTACGGTCATGCGATAGGCGATAAGGTTTTAGCAAAACTTGCAGAACTTTTAGCAGATTTGGTGCAAAAGAAAAACGCACAGGTTTATAAACTCCCTTCAGATGAGTATGCGATTATCATAGATATGGTGCATTCACGTGAGGCTATCGAAAATGAGATCAAATCAATATTGCAAAGTATCAGTACAACAGAGTTTGCTTTTAGTGGGCATTTTACTCATGTATCAGTTACAATCTCTGCAGCATTTATCAATAAAGAAAAAACAGGTCTTATCAATGCCGATATGTCACTAAAACTTGCGAAAAAAGCGGGTAAAAACTATATGATATTTGAAGAAGATCTTCAACTTGCACAACAGTATGAGAAAAATGTTAAGATTGCAAATATCATAAAAGATGCGATAGTAAAAGATAAAATCTACCCTTATTTTCAGCCTATGTTTGAAACAAAATCTCGTAAACTTCATAAGTATGAAGCTTTAGTCAGGTTAGAAACACCTCAAGGGGAGATCTTAACCCCATACCATTTTTTAGATATCTCTCAAAAAATCAAGCTTTATCCTCAGATAACTAGAATCATGGTAGATAAAACTTTTGCTACATTTAAAGAAAATGGGAAAAGATTTAGTATAAATCTTGCATTTAGTGATATTGTAAATCATCAAACAAGAGAGATACTTTTTGAAAAAATTGTTGAATATGGAGTTGCACAACAGTTGACTATCGAGATTCTTGAAAATCAAGAGATTGAAGATGAGATAATGATGCTTGAGTTTATCAATAAAGTTTATGAACTTGGTGCAAAGATAGCTATTGATGATTTTGGAAGTGGCTTTGCAAATTTTGAACATATGACAAAGATACGTTCTGATTATATGAAGATAGATGGTTCTTTGATTAAAAATATCGATAAAGATGCAAACTCACGGCTTGTTGCAGAAACTATTGTTATGTTTGCTAAAAAACTTGGTAAAAAAACAGTAGCAGAGTTTGTACACTCAAAAGAGGTATATGAAGTTGTCAAAGAGTTAGATATTGATTATGTTCAAGGGTATTATTTCGCAGAACCATCTGCGAAACTATTGCAAGATTGAGTTTTTTAGACTATAAAAGTCCAAAAAACTTTGCTGCTTCAGCTTCATCATCTTCGAGATTTTCAGGAGCAAATAACGGATCATCCTCCATCAGTTTTGTAGCTTCTGTTTTGCAGTACTCAAAAAGTACTTTCTTTGCACAATCGTTATCTGTGATAAAACCATAACCACTAAACTGGTAAGGATCTTCTTGTTCAATACATAAGATAATCCCCTCACACTTCTCCTCTACAAGCTCAACAAGAGTTCTGTACTTGATGTTAAACTCAGTTGCATGCCATCCTATCTCTTCGAGCTCTTTGTTTGAAAACTCAGCAACACCATCAGCTGTTGTGTCATCGTAAGAAGCACGATCAGCATTGAGTGCTATGAGCTCTTGCCAGTTTGAAAAAGCTTTAATAAGCACTCGCTCATCATCTTCTACAATCTGGTAGTTTTTGCCAAATATATCTGCAATGCTCAGTGGCTTTGGCGGTGTAAGAGCACTTACAGATTGAGGTTTGTTTTGCCCTGAAAAGATCAGCGGATCACTGTTTTGTACAAGATCGTAGATGATCTCACCTTTGTATGTGATTGCAAAAGGTTTAGTAGAGTTGATAGCTTTGAGTAGCTCAGCTCTGTTGGTGATGATAATTTCGTTAAATAGATTAAATTTTTTCATGATATATCCTAGAGTGGTTTGTAAAGTTTCTGTGTTATTATACTCAAGTATGAGATTAAACTACAATATTTTTGTTAAGAACTAAGTTTAGTCTAATAAAAGTTTTACCAAATTTTTAGTATAATGCGACAAATTTTTCAAGGATAAAGCCTTGAAGCCCAAGGAATAATAATGGCATTAAATGTTTACTATGATAAAGATACAAGTTTAGACTTAATCAGAAGCAAAAAAGTTGCAATGATCGGTTTTGGTTCTCAAGGACACGCACACGCTGAAAACTTAAGAGACAGTGGTGTTGAAGTTTGTATCGGTCTTAGAAAAGGTGGATCTAGCTGGGCAAAAGCTGAAGCGAAAAACTTTGAAGTTCTTACAGTTGCAGAAGCATCTGCTAAAGCTGATGTTGTAATGATCCTTCTTCCAGATGAAAACCAAGCTGAGATCTACAAAAACGAAATTGAGCCAAACCTCAAAGAGGGAGCAACTATCGCATTTGGTCACGGTTTTAACATCCATTATGGACGTATTCAACCACGTAAAGATATCAATGTTACTATGATTGCTCCAAAAGCTCCAGGTCACACTGTACGTAGCGAGTTTGTTCGTGGTGGTGGTATCCCTGATCTTATCGCTGTTGGTCAAAACCCAAGTGGAAACACAAAAGAGTTAGCTCTTTCTTACGCTTCTGCTATTGGTGGTGGACGTACTGCAATCATCGAGACAACTTTCAAAGATGAGACTGAGACTGACCTTTTTGGTGAGCAAGCAGTTCTTTGTGGTGGTACAGCTGCACTCGTTCAAGCTGGTTTTGAAACATTAACTGAAGCTGGTTATGCTCCAGAGTTAGCTTACTTTGAGTGTCTTCATGAACTTAAACTTATTGTTGACTTGATGTTTGAGGGTGGTATTGCTGATATGAGATACTCTATCTCTAACACTGCTGAGTATGGTGATTATGTTTCTGGTAAACGTGTTATCAATGCTGAGTCTAAAGCTGCTATGAAAGAGATCTTAAAAGAGATCCAAGATGGTAGATTTGCAAAAGACTTCATCTTAGAAGGCCAAGCAGGGTATCCACGTATGAATGCTGAGCGTGCAAACGATCAAGAGCTTCTTATCACGAAAACTGGTAACAAACTTCGTGCTATGATGCCATGGATTTCAGCAAACAAAATCGTAGACCAAGACAAAAACTAAAATAGCGACGCAACTTCTGCGTCGTTACACTCGTCATGTACTTTTAGTACACTTCCTCGCTATACTCCTTGAATTTGCACCACTCTTTTAGTTTTAAACATTTTATTTTATAAGCTCCTTCACAAAAGCATCCAAATTTAATACACACTAAGCAAAAATCCACAGTTTTTACATGAACTAAATTTACAATAACTTTTGTAATCTAATTAATGTTGAGAGTAGTATTGCATTTTTGTCTACATTGGAGCTTTTCATCTTCAGTTCGCTCTCTAGAAGAAGTTGATGGAGTTTGGAGTATGTGGTAGGTTTAAACTTTAGGCTGAGTGCTGCTTTTTGATCTACGACAAATTTTGGAGCAGGGTAGCCTAGAATATCGAGTGCATTTGGTGCTCCATTGACACGAATGTAGATGTTAAACATATAGAGTTGAGTGATATATGATGTGATAGCTGTCAGTACACGAATCTCATCTTCTCCATGATCTAAAATATTTTTGAGATCATTTTGAAATGGCTTTTTTGTTAAAAGCTCTACAATAAAACTATCAAGATTTACCTCACTAAGACCATAAACTAGATTTTCAACATCTTTTGTTGTTATCTCTCTATCGTAGACACGAAATTTATCTATCTCGTTGACACATAAAGCTATATCGCCGTTGTGGATCCCAAGAAGATGGGAGATTGTATATTTATCGATTTTGACATTTTTTTCTTGTGCTATTTGTGCGATAATATTTTGTGCTTCATACTCTTTAGGGTGAAAAAAACGCACACTCATAACATTGAATTTTGCAAATGTTTTTTTATTGTTATAAGTCTTGTGGTCACTCCCATAGTAGGCATAAATAAATATATTGTCAGGGTTTTTCATGCAGTATTCAAAAAGGATTTCAAGCTCTTTTTTTGGTACTTTTTTCTCTGACTTGATAATGAGGATATTTCTATCCCCAAAAAGTGAACCTTGTGAGAGATGAGCTTTTGCTGAAGTGAAATCGTACTCATCATGGTAGTATGATAGTATATTTGCATCATCAACACTTCCCATCATCTTTGTGTACATATCAATAAGAAAGAGACTCTCACCAAAAAAGATAAAAGCATTGGAGAGTTTTTTTGCTCGAAGAAGCTGGTCAAATTCTGACTTGTACATCTTCATCCTCTAAAACAGCTGCATAGATTTTTGCTCTTGCGATATCAACTCTCTCTATGCGAACTTTTACATCTTCAAAGAGTACAACATTGACAGGGTTTGTAATGTAGAGTTTTGCACCTGTAATGCTATCGTGTATCTCTGCACGAATCTCAGGATCGGTTGAGCTGATACGCGCATGAAATATATTGTTACATTGTGTTTGTGCCCATCGTGCAAATTTACGTGCCATAAACTCTACCTCTATCGTACTTGCTTCACGCTCTTTTTCACTGATGCTCATAGCTAGTGTTTCGATGTTACGAAGCACATAAGAGCCCTCTTGAGTGTCATTTGCATTTATCGCTTTTAAAAGACGATGCACAATAAGGTCGGAGTATCGTCGAATCGGGGAAGTAAAGTGGGTGTATGCTTCAAATCCAAGCCCAAAGTGTCCAGAGTTGAAAGGTGCATAACGAGCTTGCATTTGTGAGCGAATGATAAGAGTATCAACCTCACTCTCAAGATCCATCTCCTTTGCTTGACGCTGAATATCACTTATGGTCTCTTTGATACTCCCTTTAATATCGATGTTCATCCCGATACTTGAGAGTTCTTGATAGAGCTTTTGGAGTTTTGCCTGAGAGGGTGGCTCATGGATTCTAAATATCCCCCTCTCATACTGTGCTGCTGCTTCTTTGTTAGCTAAGAGCATACAGTCTTCTATTAGAGCATGAGACGGTGTCTCCTCTGCCTGTGTGGTTGCAACAATATTGCCATCTTTATCTAGCTTCATCTCAAGTTCAGTTGAACGGAAGTTATATCCTAATTTTAAGCGCTCTTTTTTCAAAGCATCTGTGATTTTCTGGAGTTTTTTCAGATCTTGAAAGATCTTCTCTTCATCACTGTTTTTTGCTTTGAGTTTGCCATCAAACATCGTATCTATCTCTTCGTAGTTAAACCTGCGTTTGGAGTGTATAAGTGCTTCATACACACTAGAGCTTGTTACTTCAAGCGTAGTGGTGTCAAGGTGTATCTCAAATACATAAGCGAGTCTGTCCACATGGGGTTGGAGTGAACAGAGTGTCTCACTTAACTGACGAGGTAACATAGGGATGGAGCGGTGTGGTAGGTAGATAGAGAAACTTCTGTAGATTGCTTCATTATCAAGTGCTCCAAAAGGTTGCACATACTCACTCACATCAGCAATAGCAACATAGAGGATGGAGTTTTCATCATCCCAGCAGATAGCATCATCAAAATCTTTGGCAGTAACAGGATCGATAGTACAAAAGTAAAGATCTCTTAGGTCTTTGCGTTTTGGATATTTTGCTGCATTTACAGGTGGAAATGATTTTGCAATCTCAAGCACATCATCTTCAAACTCATCATGCTTGTTAAACTGAGCAAGTACGATCTTCTCATCAACCAAAGGGTCATCGATATTGCCAAGCTTTTGCATAATGGTGTTTTGAAGGTTGTCTATCTGAAAAACATCTCCAAGCTCATAACCATCAAGCTCATCTTGCGTTAGTTCTGCTCCTATTGGGTACTCTGTTTTTAGATCAACCAAAGATTTTCTACCCTCTTTAAGTATGATGTAAGCAACAGAGTAACTTTGCTCTTTACCTACAATCTCAGATATAGTTGCTTTTGGGGTTCCACGTTTTCCAAGAACACGTTTAGCTATAACCAAGTCACCTTCACTTGCATCTGCCAAGCCACCTTCATCGATGAAAAGATCGTGTGTGAGTTCACCTATGACATTAAGGTAAGCTGTGCCTTTTTGAACTAAAGAGATAGTTCCTGCACGATATTTGGAGTGAAATTTATAGATGTTTTCTTTGTAGGTCAAGTACCCTTTTGTGAGCCACTCATGAATGAGCTGTTGTTCATCAGAAGCGATATCTTGCTCACTCAAACCATGAGTGAGCTTTATAAGTAGAGATTTCAAGGAGGATTATTTTACAGATTCTAAAGCAGTATCAAAGCTCTCTTCATCTAAGCCATACTTAGCGATAAGCTCTTTAGCTGCTGCAATACTAGCATCTGTTACTACACCATTGATAGGCACAGCAATACGAACAACATGCAAGATCTGTGCTGCACGTTTGTCATCATCTTCAGCTTTATCTGGTTCTTGACAGTTTCTGATAACATCAACAAGACCCTCCTCAAATTTCCATTGAGCAAAGATAGTAGCACTTACTTCAGGAGTATCTACACCAACTACTTCACGCTCAGCTGCTTCAACATCACCAAGCTCTTTGAGTGCATCTCTGAACTCCTCTTGTTTACCATCAGCGATAACTTGCTGAGCGATAAGAACTTTTCCAATCTCAACTAAAAACGCAGCAGGGGAGAGTACACCCATAAGCTTATTTTCTTTTCTAAGACACCACGATGTAATGAGTGCATGTTGCTTTTTAGAAAGAGCAGAAAACATATCGTTGCTGATCCCATAAGGAGAGAGATCAAGTGAGAAGCTCTTTTTTACAATCGAAGCTAGTGCAAAACCACGTACTGTTCCCATACCAAAAAGACCAACTGCTTGGCTTATAGCATTGATCTCACGGCTAAAACCGTAGAGTGGAGAGTTTGCCGCTTTTAGGATATCAGCAGTAAGAAGGGGATCTTTTTCCAAAATTTTAACCATATCGTTAAAACTACTGTCTGGATCTTGATACACCGCTTCAATCTGCATCGCAGACTCTGGAAGTGGTGGAAGTTGTTTGATTTTCTTGAGGATATCTTCAGTCATTTTATCTCACTTTAGTTTTTATATCTGTCAAATTATAGTCATAAGAGTGTAAATAAATACTGAATATTTACAAAAAACTGATATATTTTTACAAATATTAAAATCAAAGGATAGAACAATGCAAAGAGATGCGATGCTTACGCAACTTGGTTATGCACCAAATGCAGCACTTTTAACACAGCTTGAAAAGATTGAGAACAATACAGCTGGATATGAAAAAATTCAAAAACATATTATGGATCTACACGATCATTTAAAAGTAAATAATGGCTATGTAGCTCTTTCAAATTCTAATGATTATTTTAAGATAAAAATTGATGCACCAACACCAGAATTAGCAGCTGAAGCACACGAGAAAGTGCAACATTTTTCTGAAAAATTTAAAGTAAATCTGAAAAAACTTGAACAAAAAGAGACTTACTATATTTTAGGGTTTCACCACTAACCGTGAAGGAGCCGATGAGCCTAGAGGGGTATGATAAGCTTGTAGAGGAGTTTAAATACCTTGTTGAAGTTGAAAAGCCAAAAGTCGCACATGAGAAACTTGTTGCTGCGGCATTGGGTGATAGAAGTGAAAATGCAGATTATCAAGCAGCAAAAGAGAAGCTGCGTTTTATCGACAAGAGACTTTTTTACCTTAATAAGATGATACAAAATGCAGTAGTTATAGACCCCTCGCTACACAATCATGAAAAAGTCTCTTTTGGAAGTAGTGTTACACTTTGTAACCTTGAAAATGATAATGAAGAGAGATATACACTCTGCGGTGTTCTTGAGTCTGAACCAGAAAACAATCTTATCTCGATCCACTCCCCTTTGGCAAAAGCTATGCTAGGCAAAGAGGTTGGAGATGATTTTAAGATAAAGCTTCCAAAAGAGGTAAAAGAGTATGAGATAGAAAAGATAGAGTATATCAATATCTTCTCTTTGAAAAAAAATATCCGCACAAAAAAAGATTTTGCTTTCCATTAAAACAAATCTAACAACATTTTAGATATAATCTGCTTTTAAAAACCAATTTTTTAGGATTACTACCGTGAGCCAACAACTACCAGATATAGAAAAACAACTTGCAAATCACAAGTTAACACAAGAGGATTATACACATATTAAAGAGATTTTGGGGCGTGAGCCAAATCTTGTAGAGCTTGGAATCTTCTCAGCTATGTGGTCTGAGCACTGTTCATACAAAAGTTCAAAAGTGCACCTTAGTGGTTTCCCTACAAAAGCACCATGGGTTATCCAAGGACCAGGTGAAAATGCAGGTGTTATCGACATCGGTGATGGGTATGCTGCTGTATTTAAGATGGAATCACACAACCACCCAAGTTTCATAGAACCGTATCAAGGTGCTGCAACAGGTGTTGGTGGAATCATGCGTGATGTCTTTACAATGGGTGCTCGTCCAGTTGCCAACCTAAATGCATTACGTTTTGGAAATGTACTTAATGATGATGATATCTCAAAACACCAACGCTATTTGGTTCGTGGTGTAACTGAGGGTATCGGTGGATATGGTAACTGTATGGGTGTACCAACTATCGGTGGTGAAACAAGTTTTGATGAGTGTTACAACGGAAATATCCTTGTAAATGCATTTACACTTGGTATCGCAAAATCTGATGAGATTTTCTATGGTAAAGCAGAAGGTATTGGAAATCCTGTTTTATATGTTGGTGCAAAAACTGGTCGTGATGGTCTTGGTGGGGCTGTGATGAGTTCAGATAGTTTTACAGAGGAGTCAAAATCACTTCGTCCAACTGTGCAAGTGGGTGATCCTTTTACTGAGAAACTTCTTTTAGAGGCTTGTTTAGAGCTTTTTAAAACTGATCATGTTATTGGGATCCAAGATATGGGTGCAGCAGGTCTTACATCATCTTCGTTTGAGATGGCAGGTCGTAGTGGTAGTGGTATG
>JAMORZ010000090.1 GCA_027063295.1 Sulfurimonas sp. | reverse complement strand
AGAGCGATATGAAAGAGCTCAAACGTTTCACAACTCAAGAGCTCAAGATGAACCCAGAACAGGCTCAGGTATTTATACCAACTCCTGGAACATACTCAGCTGTGATGTACTACACAGAGATGGACCCTGTAACTCGTAAAAAAATCTTTGTTGAAAAAGATACAAAACGTAAAGAGAAACAAAAACAGATAGTTGTGAAAAAAGAGTGTTTTAAATCTGGATTTGCTTCTTAAAAGGTAAAAAGGGTGGCTCTAGTTATGATGTGCCAACTCTTTTTTAAGATACTCCCCTGTGTATGAACCTGTTTGCTCATACGTTTGTGCAAGTTCTTCTGGAGTACCCTCGGCGATGATAAGTCCACCACCACTTCCCCCTTCAGGTCCCATATCTATAATATAGTCTGCGTTTTTGATCATATCGAGATTATGCTCGATGATAAGCACAGAGTTACCAAGCTCTACAAACTTATGCAGAACATTTGTGAGTCTGTCCACATCTGCAAAATGAAGCCCTGTTGTTGGCTCATCTAAAATATAGAGTGTTTTTCCTGTATCTTTACGGCTTAACTCTTTGGAGAGCTTAATACGTTGTGCTTCACCCCCTGAGAGTGTCACTGCGTTTTGCCCAAGAGTGATGTAGCCAAGCCCAACATCTACAAGAGTTTTCATCTTTGCATTTATCTTAGGTATAGGTGCAAAAAACTCATACGCCTCATCTACACTCATAGCAAGTACATCAGCGATCGTTTTTCCTTTGTAGAGCACCTCAAGTGTTTGTTGGTTGTAGCGTTGTCCGTTACATGAGTCACACTTCACCATGATATCTGGCAAGAAGTGCATCTCAATCTTGTTTTCACCCTCACCCTGACACTTCTCACAACGACCACCTTTGACATTAAAACTAAAACGTGATGCTGTATAACCTCGTATCTGAGACTCTTTTGTTTGAGCAAAAAGGTTACGTATCTCATCCATCACACCTGTATAGGTTGCTGGGTTACTTCTTGGGGTTCTTCCTATTGGGCTTTGATCGAGGTAGATAACTTTGTCCACATTTTCAAGACCATTTATCTCTACACCTGCGACTTTGTTTACTTTGCGTGCATGGTTGAGTAGCTCACGGGCTGTAGGGAGAAGTGTTTGAAGCATCAGTGAACTTTTTCCACTTCCACTCACCCCTGTGATACACACAAAGTTGTTGAGTGGTATCTTTGCTGAGAGGTTTTTGATGTTGTTGAGGGTGACATTTTTTATCTCTATCCATTTTTCTTGTTTGCGTCTGTAAAAGTACTCTATCTTTTTGCGACCATAGAGATAATCAGATGTCAAAGTAGAAGCTTTTTTCAGCTCTTTTAGTGTTCCACTAAAGACAACTTCACCACCAAACTTTCCAGCCCCCTCACCAATATCTACAATAAAGTCTGCGTTTTCGATGGTCTCTTTGTCGTGCTCCACTACAATGACAGAGTTTCCTTTTTCCTGAAGTGAACGCAGTGTTCTGATAAGCTTTAGGGTATCACGCTCATGCAGCCCTATACTTGGCTCATCAAGCACATACATCACACCTGTAAGCCCACTCCCTATCTGCGAAGCGATACGGATACGTTGTGCTTCTCCACCTGAGATGGTTCTTGCATCTCTGCCAAGTGTGATGTAGCCAAGCCCCACATCGTGTAAAAAGTAGAGTCTCTCACGAATCTCATTGAGAATCGGTGCGGCTATCATCTCGCTTTGGGTATCAAGATAGGCAAAGTTTTGCTCATCAGCAAAAAACTGATATGTTTTACTAATTGGCATCTCTAAAAGATCTGCTATCCCTTTGTTAGCAACTTTTACAGCTAAAGATTCTTGTTTGAGACGGTGGGAGTTACATACGTTACACACCTTCTCACTCATATACTCAGCGAGTTCTTTTTCATCTTTGAGCATATCATAAGCGATACGGATGATTCCAGGAAATATACGTTTGACCTTGTGTTTTTTCCACAAAAACTCTATCTCCTCTACACCACCGTGCAAGATAGCCTTTTGTTGGTGTTTTGGCAGTTCTGAGTATGGCAGGGTTATATCTATCTCGTTATGCTCACAAAACCCTTTGAGAAAAGTGAAGTAGTAGCCTTTGTTAAACCCATAGACAATCTTGAGAGCACCTTTTTCTATGCTAAGATCCTGATCGATGATCTTATCTTGGTCAAGTGCATAACGCAGCCCCAAACCATCACACTCACTACAAGCACCCTTTGGAGAGTTAAACGAAAATGAGAGTGGTTCTAGTGGATCAAAACTTATCTTACAATCAAAACATGCATTGTGTTCTGAGTAGTGGATATGCTCTTTTACTCCAAGCTCTTCATGGTTGAGTATATCTATCTCAAGCTCACCGTAGCTCTCTTTGAGTGCTTTTTCTACCGATGAGGCGATACGCTCTTTGTTCTCCTCTTTGACTATCACTCTATCTACTATTACTTTGATAGTGTGTTTTTTGGTTTTGCTTAGCTCTATATCCTCATCGAGTCGAACCATCACACCATCTATCATCGCTCTTACATATCCTTTATGCACGAGTGATTCAAGCAGATCTGCATAAGCACCTTTGTTTTCACGAACAAGGGGAGCCATCATCACAAGCTTTGCACCCTCAGGGAGCTTTGCTACCTCTGCGATGATATCTGAAGCTGACATCTGTGAGATGGTTTTACCACATTTATGGCAGTGTTGCACACCCACACGAGCATACAAAAGTCTAAAATAATCATAAATCTCTGTGATAGTCCCTACCGTTGAGCGTGGGTTTTTTGAAGTGGTTTTCTGATCAATCGCAATAGCAGGAGTAAGACCTTCTATCTTGTCAACATCAGGCTTGCCCACACGATCCAAAAATTGTCTAGCATAACTAGAGAGGCTCTCCATGTAACGGCGTTGCCCCTCAGCATAGAGTGTATCAAACGCAAGAGTGGACTTTCCACTTCCGCTCAAACCTGTCATAACGATAAGTTCATTTTTTGGGATGGTGAGATTGATATTTTTGAGGTTGTTCTCCCTCGCACCTGTGATGATGATAGAGTCTTTTTTCAAATTGTTTCCTGTTGTTAATATCACATATAATTCTGTGTGAATTATACCATTTTCTAAACTAAAGAAAGGAAATTAGATAAAGACTCTTTGCAAGAGATAAATTACTACACAAAGGTAAAATAGTACAAGAAGCTTTTTTTGTAATTTGGTATCAACATTCTCTTTGAGATAAATTCCAAAATATACCCCAAAAAGTGAAGCAAGACCGATGATGATACCACTTTGATAATCAATATGGCCTTTGAGTGTGTGTGAGATAAGTCCACTTAGAGATGAAAATACAACAAAGAAAAGTCCAGCTGATGTTGCTTTTTTGAGTGGAACATATAAAAAACCTACAAGTATGGGAACAAGGATGATACTGCCACCCACACCGATAGTCATACTAAGAGCACCTATAAAAAAGCCTATTATAAAAAGGAGTGTTGTTGGTGGATTTTTTTGTTCTTTATGTTCATGTGTTTTAAAAAACATTCTTAGTAGGGCAAATGTAGCAAAAGCTAAAAAAACTATCTCTAAAGTAGTATCACTTAGTTGTGCGGCGATATAGCCACTCAGCATTGCTCCCAAAAAGCCACCAAGTCCTATAAAAAGCACCATCATCACATTAAGTGTACCTTTTTTATGGTTAAGATAACTTCCAAAAATAGAGCTAAATACCATTTGCACAACTGATATTCCAATAGCGACTTTTGTTTCAAATCCAAGAAAAAGGAGAAGAGGAACTAAAATAGTTCCTCCTCCGATACCAAAAAAACCAGAGAGAGTACCAACAATAGCACCAAGAAGGAGTAATTCAAGCATACAATCTCCAGAAACTTTTTTTGGATTATACCATTTAATTTTCATTTGTGTTTCATTGAAGTATAATCTAGCTTAGTTATATTAAGGGTAGAAAATGTTACAAACTATTGAAGAAGCATCGAAGAATTTTTGTATTCACCAAATTAGAGAACCGTTTGAGGTTGTAGATGGTGTGAGTGATAAGAGAACACTTATTGCTTACATAGACATAGATACACAAGAGGGAAAAAAGTTTAGAGTTTATATAGCTTCAGATGAAGCATTTATGCAAAGAGTATCTAAACTTTTTATTGAAGAGGATGAGAGTGATGAAGAAACACTCATCGATATGACACTAGAGACTGCAAACCTTATCATTGGGAGTGCAAAAGTGATAGCAGAGGAGGGTAATGAAACCTCTTATACTATCAATACACCACACTTTGAAAAAATTGATAAGTTTGATTTTGCTTATGATGATGCAAAAACAATCAAAGTTGCAGATGATGAAATTACAATAGCGATTAAGGAATTAGATGCCAAATAACACCTACCATCAGTTTCATGAAGATGAAAATGATTTTGATCTTGAAAAAGAGCTTTCATGGATGGACTACTCAGGGATTCTTGATATGGAGGTTGAGTTTGTTTCAGATTTGGGAGAGACTGAACTTTCTGTTGCTGAGATCCTTCAACTCGAAAAAGGTTCTATTATCGATCTGAAAAAACCAGCTGGTGAGTCTGTTGAGTCTTATGTTAATGGTCGTATTTTAGGCAAAGGGGAAGTTATGGTGTATGAGAAAAACCTTGCTATCCGTATCAATGAAGTGCTTGACTCAAGTGCTGTTTTATACCATTTATCAAAAGAGAGACTTTAATGCGTTTTTTACTTCTTTTTTTCTTTATATATTCTACACTTTTTGGAGCAAAGATTTTAAGTTATAACATATACGATAGAACAGATCGTGCTGATGTTATGATAACCTTTGATACACCATATAAAGGAGTAATCAAACAAAGTATCACTAAAAACAAAATCATCATAAAGCTTGGAGATGCTTCGATAGAATCAGCAAAGATCAAAAAGATTGCATCACGTTATCTTCACTCTTTGACGATCACTCCGATGGCACATCAAACGCAGATTGTAGCGACTGTTCCTAATGGTGTTCATTTTATTGCATCCAAAACAGCGGATGCTTATGGTTTGAGACTACGTTTTACCACAAAGAAAACGGCAAAAAAACAACACACTACTACACAACACTCTACACAAGAATTTACAACCAATCTACCAACAAAAAAAGAAAATAATCTCTCAACAAGTTATTATATCGTTGTTGGGATTTTGATAGTTGGTATTATTATTCTTTTTGTTTTACGCAAAAAGATTGTTGCGAAAAATACAAATATGCAAAAAGAGACAAATTCTCAATGGTTATTTGCTCAAAATAAACACTCCCAAGAGACACAAGAACCTACAAAACCTACACAGGTTCAAAATATGGGAGAGAATCCCATCTCTATCCGTTTTCAAAAAATCATCAACGATAATGCAAGTGTTGTCATGTTGGATTTTGAAAATACATCATATCTTATCTTTATTGGTGGCAACAATAGTTTTTTACTTGATAAATTTGTAGAAAACAAACCACAAACACAAGATGATTTTGAAACTATATTGCAAAACAGACATCAGGAATTGGATGAGTTTTTACAAGTAGAAGATACTCAAACATCAACAAAGTTTATCAATAAGCAAGAGGCATTTCAGGCCTATACACAAAAAGCCGGTGCTATCTCTTCTTATGAAGAGTAAAAATTAAACTGTAAAATAAGATATATGAGATAAAAAGAAGGGGTGCTTCAGTAGACTATATAAAGTCTACTTCTGCAAGGTGGTGTTGAAGACCAAGCTCTTCAGGACTGCAACCAAGTGCAAGACCTACCATTTGTTGCATATGAAGAACAGGAAGTTCTACATCGCGACCGATAGCCTCACTTGCATGGTGTGTTTGTGTATCTAATTTTAAGTGACACAGTGGACATGGTGTTACCATCCAGTCTGCATTTCCATCCATAGCACCAGCGATTGCGTTTCCTGTAAGTACTGCTGCTGTGTGTGGAGCTTGAAGCTCAACGTGGAAACCACAACATTTGTTCTTCTCTTCATAATCTACGTTTTGACCACCACAAGCGATAATAAGATCATCAAGTGAAGTAGGGCGATATGCAGACTCTGCAGTTTTGTGAGTTTTGTTTTGAAGTTCACTAGGACGAATGTTATGACAACCATAAAATGGTGCAATGTTAAATTGGCTAAGTGGTGTTACAACCATCTCTTTGATCTTCTCAAGTCCGATATCATCGATGATAGCATAGAGAAAGTGAGTGATATCTGAAGTACCTTTATACTCAAGTCCAACCTCTTTGAGTTTCTCATTTACTTTCGCTTTAAGCTCTGGGTTTTCATCGAGTCTGTGTTTTGTCATAGCAGTGTTAAGCTGACAAGTATTACAGATAGTTACCATTGTAAGACCATGTTTCTCTGCATAAGCGATATTTCTTGCATTGAGTACAAGAGATAAAAAGTCATCATAGTCTTGAAGGTGAGAAGCTCCACAACATGAAGCCTCAGTAAGCTCTACAAGCTCGATACCAAGTTTTTTCGCAACTGCCATTGTAGACATCATTTGCTCTGGAGTACTTTGTTTTGCTGTACATCCTGTAAAAAGTGCGTATTTTAGTTTTTCCATCTCTATACTCCTAGAACTTTGCAGTTGATGATGATTTGATAAGTTTTTGAATCTCATCTAAATTGTCTGATGTTGGAATGTTCCAAGGCATAGCGATTTTACCTTTTTTGAACATTTTAAATGCTACAGGGATATGTTTCACGATCGAAGGACCTTCAGAGTAAAGCACTAAGCCACCCTCATCAAGTACACCACGTTTTTCGATTGAATGTTTAAACCCAACAGCATGACGAGTTGCTACATTTGATGTCGCTACACCCTCAGTAAAAAGCATATTGTGAAGTTTTGTGATCTTTTCAATAGGGTTTACATCTTTTGGACAAACCTCTGCACACTCGAAACATTTTACACAATCCCAAACACCTTGCTTCTCAGCATGGAGCTCTTCGAGTCTTTCTTTGTGTGCATCATCACGAACATCAGCTTCAAAACGGTAAGCTTTTGCAAACGCAGCAGGTCCAAAGTAGTCTTCATTGATCTCTACAACAGGACAAGCATAGTGACAAGCACCACATTGGATACAAAGGTCAGCTTCATTAAGCTCTTCTGCTTCTTCTGGTGTTACGATATGCTCATGCTCTGGGTGCTCTTCAACATCAGAGATAAGGAAAGGGTGGATAGCATCGTGTTTCTCCCAGAAATCTCCCTTATCGATGATCATATCTTTCACAGCACGTTTGATGCTAAGTGGCTCGATAACAAGTTCACTTCCAAAAAGATCTACCATATCATTCATGCTCTCTTTACAAGCAAGTGTACTTCTACCATTTACTTTGATAGCACAAGCTCCACAGATACCGTGACGACAACTTCTTCTATAAGAGAAACTACCATCATGATCCCATTTGATTCTGTTTAAAATATCAAGTACAACTTCTTCTGAAGTTACTTCCATATCATAGTTTTCATAATATGGTAAGTAGTCTTCGTCTGCATTGAAACGAAAAACTTTGAAGTTTACTTTTTGTGTAGTAATTTTATGTTCCATAAGTTATCCTTAGTAGTTTCTAGCTTTGAGTTCATGTTTGCCAAGAACAACATCCATGTAGTCTAAAGATATTTCACCATCTTCATTCATGTAAGCCATAGTGTGTTTTAAGAAGTTTTCATCATCTCTTTGTTCAAAATCTTCTCTATAGTGTGCACCACGACTCTCTTTACGTGGAAGCGCAGACTCAACGATAAAGAGTGAGTAGTCTAACATGTGACCAAGTTCGATCGCTTCTTGAAGCTCAGTGTTGAACACTTTTGATTTGTCTTTTATACGAATGTTTTTAAATCTTTTACGAAGCTCTTTTACAGTCTCTACAGCTTCTTTAAGTGTCTCTTCTGTTCTAAATGCACCTGCATTTGCAGTCATACATTGTTGTAGCTCTTCGCGGATACCAGTTACACTCTCATCTCCATTGTTGTTAAGTACAAAGTTGATCTCTTCAAGTGCACGAGCTGCATCATCTTCAGTCGCAGGGCGAAGTTCGATCTCATCGATCTCTTTTACCATTGTTTTACCAACAAAACGACCAAAAAGAAGTGCTTCAAGTACTGAGTTTGCACCAAGACGGTTTGCACCATGTACAGATACACAGCTACACTCACCAGCAGCATAGAAACCTTCTACAAACTCATCGTTGTTTTTACGAACATTACCTGCTATGTTTACAGGGATACCACCCATAGAGTAGTGAGCAGTTGCAGAGATAAGGATCGGCTCTTTAATCATATCAAGACCCAAGAAAGTCATAGCAAGCTCACGAAGCTCTGGAAGTTTTTCCATAATGAGATCTTTTCCAAGATGTGTTACATCGATGTAAACAGCATCTTTACGAGGACCTACACCACGACCTTCACGAATCTCATTTAGGATAGCACGACTTACAACATCACGTGAAGCAAGCTCAAGTGCATTTGGAGCATATTTTTCCATAAAACGCTCACCTTTTGAGTTGTAAAGGCGACCACCCTCACCACGAGCAGCTTCAGAGATAAGTACACCGTTTCCACTCAGTCCAGATGGGTGGAACTGTACAAACTCCATATCTTCTAGTGGAAGACCGTGACGAGCAACGATAGAGAGACCATCACCAGTATTTGCATGAGCATTTGAGTTGATCTTGTATGAACGTGCATAACCACCTGTTGCAAACATAACTGATTTTGCATTGAAGATTACTGTTTGCATATCACGGATATTAAACGCAACAACACCACTTACTTTACCATCTTTATAGATGATATCAGCAGCATACCACTCATCCCAAAACTTTACACCTGCACGGTGAGCTTGTTCATAGATAGTTTGAAGAAGCGTAAGACCTGTTCTATCTTTTGCAAAACAAGCACGTGGTGAAGATTGTCCACCAAAAGGGCGTTGTGCGATCTTTCCATCTGGTGTACGGCTAAATGCAGCACCCATTCTCTCAGCCCAACGGATAGTCTCTGGAGCTTTTTGACACATAAACTCAACAGCATCTTGATCAGCTAGATAATCAGACCCTTTTACTGTGTCAAACTCATGAAGTTCTACAGAATCCTCATCACTAAAAGCTGCATTTACACCACCTTGAGCAGCACCCGAGTGGCTTCTAAGTGGATGAAGTTTTGTGATAACCGCAACTTTTTTTCCTGCATTTTGCAACTCTCTTGCTGCTGCACATCCTGCAAGACCTGCACCAACTACAATTGCATCGTAAGTATAAATAGGAATACTCATTCAATTTCCTTCGTATAAAGACTAAAATAATGCTGATTATACCGTGAGTTGGCTTAGCAAAGTTTAAATAAGGGGTTTTGTAGGTGGAAGTTTGTGTGTGTTACTATTTGAGACATATAAGCAGAGTTAATCTGCTTATATTATTGGTTTTTAGCGATATCTTTTGTTTGGATAATTTTATTATTTCCGATTTTTGGTTTGTGAGCAAGATTTTCTTTTGCTTGTCTAATTGCTTCTTCTAAACTTGCATTATTTGGTTTGATAATAAAACCACCAGTAATCGTGATGTTCTCATTTGTTGGAGTGTTAAACTTAAGTTCGGAGATACTTTGACGGATGATATCCATATCTCTAAATGCTTGCTCTTTTGTTGCACGTGAGAGAACAATGGTAAACTGATTGTAGTCTGTTCTTGCTATCACATCAGTTGGTTGTTCATGCAGTGAGATAGTAAATGCAATTTTCTTCAAAATAGCTTGTGTTAGCTCTTGAGTGAATGGTCTGTGTGATTTTGAGAAGTTGTCTATCTCGATGACTGTTACTGATGTAAAGAAACTCTCTTTGAGACCTTTTTTGTTTGCATAAGCATTCATAAGACCTTTATGGTTGTTGATGCCTGTGACTTGGTCGATAAAAAGAGGGTTTGTTTGTGTTGTTACATTTTTGCGTTTCATACGAAGTGCAATACCATCAGCTTCTTGGGTGAAAATATCATAAGGATCTTTTTGTTTATCCATTGAGAAAAGAAATTCGATATCTTTATAGATATTATTGATACGTTTTCTGTACCAGAATGTTGCAAAAAACGTAATCACAAAAGATGCAATTGCTAAATACTTAAAGATATTAAAACGTGCTTTTTCATACTCAATATTTTTAAGAATAATTGAATTAATCTTATTTTTTAGTTGAAAAAAGGCTCTTTTGAGTTCAAGTTGTGCTTTTTGTTCTTGTTTTTTAGAAGTTGTTGCATCAAAATATTTTTGTGCATTCTTTGTAAATGTATCCGTCAGTAAAGAGAGCTCTTTGAGTGAATTAAGATATTCTCTCTCATTTTGAAGAATATATTTTTCAGTAATACTGTACTTATAAATGTTACGAAGTTTTTCAATCTCATTTTGAAGTTGAGCACTTTTTCCGTTAAATTGGATAAGTGCAAGTTCTATGTCATCTTTTTTGAGTTTTATAAGTGATGAAATAATCTTTTTTTGGTTATTGAGATTGTCAACTTTTTCAAAAGAAAGTTGTTTCTCTAGAGTAAGTGTCATAAACAAAAAAGAGACAAAAACCACAAAAAGCATAAATGCATTGAGGTTTTGAAAAATTTTTTTCATGGAGTGTTTCATACTATTAGTCCTATAATGTTATAATTGGCTATTATTTTATATTGATACATATTAATATATACTTAACTTAGTTAAAGAAGAGTCATTGAATAAAGAGAGTTTTTTTATATCACAGTTTCAAAACAGATATATTGGCGATGATGGAGCAGTTGTTGGAGAGTGGGTTTACTCTAAAGATGCATTTTTTGAGGGTGTACATTTTAAACGCAGTTGGATAGAATGTTATGAGATTGCTCGTAAAGCGATGCTTGTTAATATCTCTGATGCCATAGCGATGAATGCAACACCAAAGTATGCACTGCTGAGTGTTGCGATGCCAAAAGATATCTCAAAAGAGCAGATGAGAGAGCTTGCAAGTGGGTTTGAGAGTGTGGCAAGTGAGT